>CAYULZ010000079.1:0-7418 GCA_964445865.1 uncultured Lachnospiraceae bacterium
CGATCTGCGCGAGTTTGAGCATGCGATCACCGTTAAGGTTGCGCTGATGGTAAGAAAATATTTGGATTCCAAGCCTGTCAAATTCTGATTTTTTATAGCGTATCACCGCGGAATACTCCGTTTTTCGGAGTATTTCGCTTTTGAATGTCTATGCCGCCGCATAAAAAATGGGTGGCGATCATAAAATGACACTTGTGACATTTGATTTTTTCTACGAACTGCCTCTTGCTTTGACGGAGGGCAGTAAAAACGAAAAGGAGAATGTTCGTAATGTCTGAAAATGAATTTGAAAACGAGCCGATGACGGCGTTTGGCTATCAGCCGTCACCAATCCCGGAGGAGCCGTCCAAGCCTTCGAAGCGCGAAAAGAAGGTATCGCTTCCCGTTTTCATTTGCTCGGCGATTGCCCTGGTTTTGGCCGCCGTTATGACGACGTGGGTATTCGTTGGTGCGTATTATAACAAAAAAATGGCCGAGGAGCAGTTGAAAATATCGGATTTCGGTACGAGTATCGACGACTCTCTTTCGCTGTTTGCCGCTCTCTTTGAGGCGTATGCCATCGAGGATGTCACCGTCGACAACCAAAAGGTGCTCGATGCGGCACTCAAGGAGTATATCCGCCAGACGGGAGATACGTACGCCTTCTACTATACGGCCGAGGAATTTGAGGCTTTGCAGAAGGAAAACGTGGGTGAGACGCAAGGAATCGGCATCAATATTATCCAATCAAAGGCAATGATCGGCGGTATGGAAACCGACGTTGTAAAGGTCATCAACGTGATGAAGGACTCTCCCGCCGAGGCTGCAGGCGTGCAGGCGGGCGACCTGATCGTATTCGTCGGTGTCGGCGAAGGCCGACAGTCGGTGCACGAGCTCGGCTACGATATCGCGATCAAGCAGCTGCAGGGCGTGAAGGGAACGGTTGCGTCCTTTACCGTCTACCGTCCGAATGGCGAGACCTACGATGTCAAGGAATTTTCCATTGAGCGCAGTGAATTTACCAACTGGTCGGTCGATTCTCACCGCTGTACCGTGGACGGCTACGGCGATGTGGGGATCGTGAAGATCATGCAGTTTGATCTGACGACGCCGACGCAATTCTGCGAAGCGGTTGACGGTCTGCTTGCCGCAGGCTGTAAGAGGATCGTTTTTGACGTCCGTTATAATCCGGGCGGCGATCTCAAATCGATCGAGGCCGTGCTCAGCTATTTCTTGCGCGAGGACGATGTTATCATTCGTACCCGCGACAAAGAAGGAAATGAGGAGATCTCTAAGGTCAAGGCGGTCACGTATACAGGCGAATACGAGGGCTGCAGCGTCTCAAAAAGCGATATCGGCAAATACCGCGATATTAACGCCGTTGTGCTTTGCAATAATAGCACGGCAAGCGCGGCCGAGCTTTTCACCGCCGCCTTCCGCGACTATGAGCTTGCTACGATCGTCGGTACGACGACTTACGGAAAGGGTAGTATGCAATCGATCTTTTCGCTTGCTATGTTCGGAAATTCGGGTGCTCTGAAGCTGACGACCAAGATGTACTATCCGCCCATCGGCGACAGCTACGAGGGGGTCGGCATCACGCCGAATGTGGTGATCGAGCAGGGCGAGGAGGCCTCGAAGATCAATATCTACGAGATCGCCGACGCCGAAGACGATCAGCTTGTGGAAGCACTTAAGCATTTTAAAACGTAATCATTTATCATTAAGATATAAGGAGAAAAAAGATGGCAGCAGAACAGAAGTATACCCGTGAGGGCTTTGAGAAACTGAAGGAAGAATACGAGCTCCGAACAAAGGTCGAGCGTGAAAGAATCCTGAATGCGATTGCCGAGGCAAGATCCTTCGGTGACCTTTCGGAGAACGCCGAGTACGACGCCGCCCGTAACGATCAGGCGAAGAACGAAACCAGAATCCGTGAGCTGGAGGAGCTGATCCAGCACGCCGTCGTCGTAGACGACGCTACCGTTGACCACAGCGTGGTCGGTCTTGGCTCTTACGTTAAGGTTGATAAGAACGGTGTAGAAGCGGAATATAAGATCGTTGGCTCGAACGAGGCAGACCCGTTTGAGAACAAGATCTCGGATATGTCGCCCGTCGGACGCGCCCTGATCGGTGCGAAGGTCGGTGACACCGTTAAGGTGGAGACGCCTGCCCGCGTTGTAACCATGAAGGTTCTCCACGTCTCCAAGGTGCAGTAAACAACATGGAAAAAAGCGGAGACGTTTTCTCTTTGATAACGCTCCGCTTTTTCCTATGAAAGGATTATTATGAATAACGAAAAGCAATATACCGAAGGAATTCGTGTGGAAAAGCGCCGCGAGGGCGGACGCATAGATAACTTTTGGTATCATTACAAATGGCCCGTGATCGCTTTGATCGTCTTTGGCTTAATCTTTGGCATCTGTATTGCACAGTCCTGCACGAAGGAAACCGAGGATATCGTAATCCTTTATGCGGGTCCACATCTGCTGACCGCAAACGAGCTTGCCTCGGTCAAGGAGGTCATGGCTGGCGTTATGCCGTATGACTTTGATGGAAACGAAGAAAAAAGAGTAGGTATGTCTACTTATAACGTATATTCGCAAGATCAAATCGAGCAGATTACGGCCAACGATGCAAGCGTTATCTTCGATACGTCTCGCAACAGCTCGGAGCTTAAGGTATATCAAGAGTATATAAAAAAAGGAGAAAGCGCCATTTATTTGCTGGATCCTTGGCTGTATGAGTCGCTACGAGACGATCCTGCATGCCCCTTGCAGATGCTCTCCGACGTGCTTTCCGAGATGCCACAGGGAGCGCTTGAAGACGGCTACGGGGTTCGCCTTGGCGATACGGAGTTGTATAAAAACTACGCCGTGCTTCAGGTTTTGCCTGAAGATACTGTCGTTTGTCTGAGTCGTCCGTACGTTTTGGGAAAGACGAGCAAGGAAGAATTTTATCTTCTGGAAAAGAAGATGTTCGCGGCTTTGGTTGACGAAACAATCAAGGAGTCGTAATGAACAACGAAACGAAAAAAAGTGCCGCCGCATCGCGGACGAGCCCTTCGTCGATCGGAATTTTACTTCTGACCGCCATGATCTGGGGCTTTGCCTTTGTGGCGCAGGTCGATAGCGTGGAGCATATCGGATCGTTTACCATGAACGGCACACGCTTTGTGCTCGGTGTGCTCTCTCTGTTGCCCGTTACCCTCTTCTTTGAGCGTGGTCGCGTATCATCGGCCGAGCGCCGGCGTACGGTGCTTGCATCGGCTTTGGCAGGTACGATCCTGTTCGGCGCGTCCACCCTTCAGCAGCTTGGAATCGCTTATACGAAAAGCGCAGGTGTGGCAGGCTTTATCACGGGCCTTTATACCGTTCTCGTGCCGATCGGTTGCTTGCTGCTTTTTCGCAAACGCACGGGCTTGCAGGTTTGGATCGGATCGGTTTGTGCCGTCATTGGACTCTTTTTGCTCTGCTATCGTATCGGGGACGGATTTTCCTTCGGCTTCGGCGAGCTTTTGCTGTTGCTTGGCTCCTTCCTTTGGGCGGCACACGTGATTGTGATCGACCGCTTTGGTAAGGATCTGCGTTCCTTGCATTTTTCGCTCGGACAGTTTTCTGTATGCGCGATTTTGTCTTTGCTTACGATGCTTGGCTTTGATACCCCCACGTGGGAGGGGATTGTTGCGGCCAAATGGTCGATCCTCTACTGTGGTGTGCTGTCAGTCGGAGTGGCCTATACCTTGCAGGTCGTTGGACAGAAGCGCGCCGATCCGACCTTCGCGGCTATTGTGCTCTCGACCGAATCGGTCTTCAGCGCCATCGGCGGTGCGATCTTTGGCGTAGATGAGATTTCGTGGCTCGGCTACATTGGCTGTGCTATCATTTTCGTCGGCATCGTGGTATCGCAGCTTTCCTTTGAGAGAGTACGGAAAAACAAGCCGTTACGGAAAAGAGAATAAGGAAGAAAAAAGACGTCAATGATAGCATCGGGAGGTGTTGACGTTGACGCAAGAAAAAAAGGAATTTTGGATCGGATTTGTTGCTGGCCTTGTCGTGACGGGTTCACTCGGCGCGATTTTACTGGCAATATTTCTTTTGTGAGGAGAACGCATGCGACTCGATAAATTTCTCAGCATGATGGGCTGCTGCTCGCGCGCCGATGCCAAGCGTATCGTGCGCCGCGGCGGCGTTTCGGTCAACGGTGCCGCCGCCAAGGGTGCCGATATGCCGATCGACCCCGAGGTCGATCGGATCGTATTTGAGGGCAAGCACATTGCTTACCGAAAATACGTCTATATCATGATGAATAAGCCGGAGGGCGTGGTGAGTGCAACGGAGGACGGCCGTGACCGTACCGTGATCGATCTGTTGCCGCCCGAGGCGCGCCGCGCGGGTCTTTTTCCATGCGGACGGCTCGATAAGAATACGCTTGGGCTCATGCTTCTGACCGATAATGGGGAGCTCGGTCACCGTCTTTTAGCCCCCAAAAGCCACGTGACGAAGGTATACCGCTTCGAATCGAAGTTCCCGCTGACTGCCGAGCAGGCCGTACGCTTTGAAAACGGACTTGTCCTGGAGGACGGCTACGTAACGTTGCCCGCGGAGATTTCTCTTGATCCTGACGGTAAGAGCGGTACAATTACTCTGACCGAGGGGAAATATCATCAGATCAAGCGAATGCTCGAGTCGCTCGGTAATCGCATCACGCATCTCGAGCGCGTGCGCTTCGGTTGCTTGGCGCTCGACCCTGCGCTTGCGCGCGGCGAATGGCGGTATCTGACCGACGAGGAGATCGCTGCTCTGGAAGCACACGGAAAATAAAAAACACTACATAGAACGGAGAACAGACTATGGATATGATTCAAAAGCTGGCCGATGAGCTAAAGCTGAAAAGAGAACAGGTGGAAAAAACGGTGGCACTTATTGACGAGGGCAATACGATTCCGTTTATCGCCCGTTACCGTAAAGAGGAAACAGGAAGCCTCGACGACAATGTATTGCGAGATCTGGAGGATCGACTCACTTATTTGCGTAATATCGAAAAGCGTAAGGAGGAGGTCCGTAAGCTCATTACCGAGATGGGTAAAATGACCGACGAGATCGATGCGGCTATCGAGCAGGCGCAGACCATTACCGAGGTGGACGATATTTACCGTCCCTTCCGCCCTCACCGTAAGACTCGTGCTTCGGTGGCCAAGGAAAAAGGACTCGAGCCTCTTGCCGAACTCATTTTAAAGCAGGAAAAGACCTACGCGCCCGCCCTTGAGGTACAGGCCGAGGCCTATATCAATGAGGAGCTCAAGGTCATGAGCGCCGAGGAGGCGTTGGCAGGCGCGTGCGACATCATCGCTGAGATGGTCTCGGACGATGCCGAGTACCGTAAGACGGTACGAAAGGCGACCTTTGATACGGGTCTACTTTGCACGAAGAATGCAAAGGACGAGGATTCGGTCTATTCTCAGTATTACGACTATTCGGATACGATCCGCAAGATCCCCTCGCATCGGATTTTGGCGATCAACCGCGGGGAAAAGGAAGAATTTTTGCGCGTGAGCATCAGCGTGGAGAAGGGAATCATCCTCAACTACCTGTGCACCGAAATGATTACCGAGCCGAAGAGCCCCGCCGCCCGCTATATCGAAGCCGCTGTGCTGGACAGCTACGACCGCCTCATCGCTCCCTCGATCGAGCGCGAGATCCGCAACGACCTGTTTGATACCGCCAGCGAGGGGGCGATCAAGCTTTTTGCTGATAACCTCAAGCATCTCTTGATGCAGGCGCCTTTGAAGGGAAAGACGGTGCTCGGCTTTGACCCCGGCTACATCAACGGCTGTAAGACCGCCGTGGTCGATAAAACGGGTAAGGTGCTCGACACGGCCGTCGTCTATCCGACCACCAAGTCCAAGTTCAAGACCGAGGAGGCCGCCCGTGTGATCAAAAAGATGGTCGAGAAATATCACGTCGACGTCATCGCCATCGGAAATGGAACGGCCTCTCGCGAGTCCGAGCTCTTTATCGCCGATACCTTGAAAAACGTGAATTATGACTGTAAATATATCATCATCAACGAGGCGGGGGCGTCGGTTTATTCGGCGTCTAAGCTTGCGGCCGAGGAATTTCCCGATTTCGACGTCATGCAGCGCTCGGCCGTTTCGATCGCTCGCCGTTTGCAGGATCCGCTTGCCGAGCTCGTGAAAATCGACCCGAAGTCGATCGGTGTCGGACAATATCAGCACGATATGAAGCCCGCGCGTCTGGACGGCGCTTTGCAGGGGGTGGTCGAGGATTGCGTCAACGCCGTCGGCGTCGACGTCAATACCGCATCGCACGCATTGCTTTCCTACATTGCGGGCATCAACGCGACCAGTGCAAAGAACATTGTGAAATACCGCGAGGAAAACGGTGAGTTTACCTCCCGTGCCGCCATTTTGAAGGTTCCGCGCGTCGGTGCCAAGGCCTTTGAGCAGTGTGCAGGCTTCCTCCGTGTGCCGCACTCCAAGGAGATCCTTGACAATACGGGCGTTCACCCCGAGTCCTATGCGGCGGCGCACGCATTGCTTACCATGTTCGGATATACCGAGAAGGATGTGGTAAACGGCACACTGTCTGATTTGCCCGAACGCATCAAAGAGAAGGGAACGGCCGTTGTCTGTGAGGCCTGCGGCATCGGTGCACCAACGCTGCACGACATCGTTGCCGAGCTTCTCAAGCCCGGCCGCGACGTCCGCGACAGTCTGCCGCTTCCCGAGCTTCGTGATGACGTCATGAGCATGGAGGATCTTAAGCCCGATATGGTGCTGAGTGGTATCGTTCGAAACGTGATTGATTTTGGCGCGTTTGTGGATATCGGCGTGCATCAGGACGGTCTCGTTCATATCTCCGAGATCTCGAATCGCTTCATCCGTCACCCCTCGGAGGCTCTGTCCGTGGGCGATCACGTCAAGGTTCGCGTGCTTGGCGTTGACCTGAAAAAGAAGCGGATTTCGCTTTCCATGAAGAATGTAAAGTAATTTTTAATATATTAAAGCCGGAAAATCCCGTATTCAGTCCATATTCACACAAAAAACGCACGATTTGTGCAATATATACAAATATTGATATGAAAATTTGGAGATTTACCCTCTTCCATTTTGCAAGAAAATTTGGTACAATATAGGGGTAAAAGTAGTGTGAAAACTAATGTTTAATATTACGAGGAGGAAAATCCAAAATGGCAAGTTTATCACTCAGACACATTTATAAGAAATATCCGGGCGGCGTTACCGCTGTATCGGATTTCAACCTTGAAGTAAAAGACAAGGAATTTCTCGTTCTTGTCGGCCCTTCCGGTTGTGGTAAGTCCACCACGCTGCGTATGATCGCAGGTCTGGAGGAGATCACCGAGGGCGAGCTCTTTATCGGCGATACGCTGGTAAACGACGTTGCTCCTAAGGACAG
>CAYULZ010000080.1:0-7376 GCA_964445865.1 uncultured Lachnospiraceae bacterium
CTGCTTGTCGCTGCCCGTGTTGCGCGACGTTCCCATAAAGCGGCCCTCGGTGACGATGGCAATATCCCGAACGCCGAAGTCGTACAGTCGGTCGGCCGCGTTATAGCCCGCGCAGCCCGTACCGATCACAAGCGTATGATATACGTTTCTCATAATTTTCTGATGTGCATGCCTCCGTCAAGAATGAACGACTGTCCCGTCGTGTAGCCGAACGTGCCGTCGCAGAGAGCAACGACCGCCTTCGCGATGTCATCGGGCTGTCCCCAACGGCCAAGCGGTACCAGACCGCCGGCGATCAGATTGTCGTACTTTTCCTTCACGGCGGCCGTCATGCCCGTAGCAATGATGCCGGGGCAGATCTCGTTGACCGTAATGCCGTCGGCGGCAAGACGGTCGGCAAAGAGCTTCGTGATCATCGAAACGCCCGCCTTCGAGATGCAGTACTCGCCGCGGCTCGTCGAGCTCGTATAGGCCGAGCAAGAGGAGATGTTGACGATGCTACCGCCCTTGCCCTGCGCGACGAGCGCGTTGGCAACCGCCTGCGTCAAAAAGAGCGTGCCCTTTGTGTTGATACCCATGACAAAATCATAGCTCTCCTCGGTCATCTCAAGCAGATCGCGGCGCACCTTCGGTGCGACACCCGCGACATTCACAAGCGCCGCAAGCTCGCCCTTTTCCTTAGCGGTAACGATCAGCGCCTCGCGCGAAGCAGCCGATGCAAGATCGCCCTTGACGTAAGTAAAATCAAAGCCCTCAAAGCTTGACAGATCGGTCGCGTCGATGACGTCCATACCGACGATGGCATAGCCTGCACGGCCGAGTTGAATGGCACTCTCCTTACCGATTCCTCCGAGAACACCCGTAACAATTGCAACTTTCATTTCTATTTCTCCTTATATCTTTTCCATCAAAATTTTAATTTCGCTTGCACCGTCGGTCTTGAGCGCGATCCGTGTCAAGCCCTCTGCGCCGTTCCAGTCGCGCGTCAGGTTCGCGTCGCCCTCAAAGGAAAGGAAGTCGGTGTGAAGCGTGCCCTCACTGACCGTCAAGCGGTAACGACCGCCGAGGATGGCGACGTTGCCCTCGATCTCGACGGAAAGCGGCGTCACAAAATGCTCGGTCACGCGCTTCGCATCCGCCGCAAAAGCAAAGCGGTCGGCCATACACATACCCTTTTCCGTCAGCTCGATACGGCGGTCGATCTCACGCACCCCCGCTTCGCTCGGATATGCTCCCGCAAAGGACGTGTGAATGCTTCCCTGCTCGACTTCAAAGCCCGAGGATCGAAATTCCTCGCCCTGCAGCTGGCGCACGCCGTTTACAACGGGAAGATTATGAACGTCCGAATTGACCCAAGGGGTATACTCATAGCGCCACTTGCCAAAGGTAAATTTGGAATACACGCCGATGCCGGGATCGACCAGTACAGGCGCGCCACCGTCATACAGGATAAAGCTACCGACGTCGTTGTGGTTGTGCGATTCGGCGTTGTGTCCGCCCTTGGCACCGATAAGCCAATCTCCCTCGCGAAGCACAGCCACCTCAAGATCGGGCAGATATTCAACCGCGCCGTGGAGCGGCAGAGAAACAGCCGTCTTTGCCATGGCCTTTTCCATCGCCACCCGCCATATCGCGCGGCGAAGGCTGCAATTGTCGTCTGGCGTGTAAGGCGGCACGCCTCCGCTTTGGTAAACGGCAGAGGCAAAATTGCTCACCTCGGACTGCTCGGTCTCGCGACCAAAGCCGTACGCGAGCCACATCAAGCCCTTCTGGCTACTTGCATGCGCATCGGCAAAGTTGACGAAGCGTCCGTCGGCAAGGTGAACCTTTTTCATATACGCGGCCATGTTCTTGAGCTTTTCATCGTGGAACAGATCAACCGCACCACCGCTGGCAAGCTTAAGCAGGTACAGATTTTCAAACAGCGAGCCGCCCGCATGTCCCCAATAGGACGGGCCCTCGTCACAGCCGCCGTCGGCGGGGATCGAGTCGTAATAGTGCTGAAGCTCGGTCATGATCTTCTTGATTCCCTCGCAGAGGCGCTTCGGATGCTTTTCAGTCAGAAGAAAGGTCGTCAGCACGTTGGAAAGGATCCACGGGTTCCAGTTGTTGACGCGTTTTCCCTTTTTGAAGCTTGCCCAGCCCATCCACCAGAAATCCCGATGCGTCAGATACGGTACGCGGATGCGGCGCTCGAGCTCGTACTCGAGGCGGTCGAGGATATCGGGGCAAAAATCTTGTAGCGGCTCGTAGAGCAGGTGATAGGTCACGGACAGAAGTGCACCCGTCTCAGCGGCAAACAGATCAATATAAGGGTACTGCGGCGACGGAATGTAGCCGACCTCCCCCCACCAATGCGCCGACAAGCCCCAATAGCTCTCCTCGCAGATGGAAAACAAGCCGTTGACGATCTGGGGGATGAAACGCCCCTCGTTCTCACAAAGTTCGGCAAGCACGAGTCGAATCAAGGTTTTGCGGCGCGCAAAGTGGATATTCTCCATGATCTTGCGGTCACCCGTCGTCTTGAAGGCCATCCAATCGGTCGCCTTGATGGGCGGCCAGCCGTAGTCGAGCGCCTGCTCGGCCTCGGTGAACCAATCCCCCTTGGGGAAGGTCTCCCAAAATGCGCGATCGGTGCGCGCCGGCAGAAATTCATGCGAAAAATCGATCTTGGAAAGATCGTGTGTCTCCAAAAACTTGTTGAACATACCGTTCCCCTCTCTGCCCTTATTTTTTAATCTGCTTATACAACTCGCGGTAATATTCCTCAAATACGGCACAGCCCGAAACCTTTTTGTTTCGCATCAGCTCGGTGCACTTCGAGCAGGCCAGACAGCATTTCTTCGCCTCAAAGCGGCCGTTCAGCCAGTCGCGGTAGAACGTGGGATAGGCCAGCCACATGCGGCCGTAGCCCACGAGATCGCAGACGCCGCCCTGCATCTGCTTTTCGGATTGCTCGATCAGGTCGTCGCGGTAATAAGACAGTCCAGAGCCAACGATCGGCAACGTCGGGAAGGTCTCCTTGATGTGCTTTTCGATCGTAAGAAACCGCGCAAGACCGGCATCGGGTGCCTCGGGCGGAATGTACGCGCCCTTGCGGTAGGGACGGTTGACGTGGGGATTGTAATAGGGGTTGCCGAGCGTCACGTTGAGAAGCTGTACGCCGGCCTCCTGCAATAGCCCAATCAGTCGGTCGGGCTCGCGCAGATCCTCGACGTTGTCCTCGGTCGTACCGAAACCATAGGGCTTTGGCACCATATCGACCACGCTCAGGCGCGAGGTCAGCAAAATATGATCGGGGATCGCGGCCTTGACGGCTCTGACACAGTCGAGATACAGCTTGGTGCGATTTTCAAAGCTGCCGCCATAGCGTCCGGGTCTCGTAAAGGAGGAAAGCAGCTCCTGGAACAGGTAGCCGTGGCAGGACTTGACGTCCACGCCGTCAAAGCCCGCCTCCACGGCCAGCTTTGCCGTTTCCACGTATTTCTCGGGCAACGTGTCCAGATACTCGTCGCTCACGATGTTGTCGTCGGTCACGGGGCGCGTCTCCTCGTAGATGGGATGACGGTACGCGATCATCGGGCGGATGCTCTGTCTGCCCGAATGCGTCAGCTGCAAAATGAAGATCGGCTCAATGCCGCACTCCTCCTTGGCCGCCCGTCGCATGTCGTCCACCAGCGCGCGGAACTTGGGCAGATTTTCCTTTGTTAGGCGCATCTGTCCGGGATTGGTCCGTCCCTCGGGACAGACCGCCGTGGCCTCGAACCAGACAAGGCCCGCGCCACTTCTGGCGGCTCTCATGTATTTGGCAATCGTCAGCTCGGACGGCGAGCCGTCCTCGTGGCAGTCACAGCCCTCCATCGGCTGAAGCACCACACGGTTGGGGATCGTTTTCGCGCCGACCGTCATCGGACGGTTCAGTATGGGATTGACATTCTCCTCGTGGGAATTCGTTTTGTTCGACGTGTTCATAAGTAAAGCACCTCACAATATCGATGTTGATTCTATTATAAAGCAAAAAACACCTTTTGAAAAGTGTTTTACTTGTCACAATTTCCATTTCATGCGCAACTTTTACATAATAAAGCAAATTATTTTTTCAAAGGAATTGACAACCCCCCGCGTGCGTGCTATAATGATGACAAAATCCAATCGGGAGGAAACCGTGATGAAGCTTTGCTTTTCTACACTCGGCTGCGTTGAAAAATCCTTATCTGAAATTCTCGCGCTCACAAAGAAAAACGATATGAATGCCATCGAGATCCGCGGCGTCGGCGGTATCTTGAACAACGGAGAGATCGCCGATTTCTCCATAAAGAACGCAACAAAAACCAAAAACCTTTTTGCAGAAAGCGGTATCAAGCCGCTCGTGCTCGGCACGTCGTGCGCCTTCCATACCGCCGAAAAGTATGAAAAGGCCATGGACGAGGGACGTGAGGCCATTCTGATCGCCCAGCGAATCGGCTTTCCTTATATCCGCGTATTCGGAAACAACATCGTGCCCGAGGAGCGCGAGGCCTCCATTGCGCGCGTCGCCGACGGCATTGCCGCGCTCTGTCGTTACGCTTCGGATAAAAGCGTCACCGTCCTGCTCGAGGTGCATGCCGATTTCAACACCGTGGAAGCCCTCGCGCCCGTGCTCGATGTGCTCAAGGGCTACGACAATTTCGGCCTGATCTGGGACGTCTATCACTCACACCGTGCGTATGGGCAGAATTGGCTTCCCTTCTATGAATGCATTCGCCCCTACATCCGTCACGTCCATCTCAAGGACATGGCGTCCGACGGCACGCTCGTCGCGACGGGCGACGGCGAGATCCCGCTGCTTCCCATTGTTGACCGTCTGCTTGCCGACGGCTACGACGGTTATTTCTCGCTCGAATGGGAGCGCAAATGGAAGGCCTATCTTGCCCCCATTGAGGAGGCACTCGCACGCTATTTCGCACTCCTTGGCGATCGGATTGCACGATGAGCACAAGTCTTATCACCGATCTTTATTTCTCGGACGAGCCGCTTCACACACATCACGATCAGCATAAGCACAACGTCTACCAAATGCTGTATATCATGGAGGGCTCGCTCTCCTGTGAGATCGCTGGCAACCGCTTGACGTGTGACGCGCCTGCGCTCGTTTTCATCGGCAACTACGAGCCGCATATTCTTTCAGCCACCTCCGAGCGCTACGTACGCTACGTGCTGACGCTCGACCCCTACAAGACCAATAGCGAGATCGCACCGCGTCTTTTGCAAAGCGTCTTTTCCTTTCATCCCGTCGGCTTTTCGCATGTGCTCAACGTCTCACCGATTGCCGACGAGATCCGCTTGCGCATGGAGGAGCTGTGCCGCGAGTGGCGCACGCCAAAGGAGGAAAAGCTCCCCGAGGGCGAAGCGCTCTTGCTCTCCGCCCTGCTCTACCGCATTCGCCAATTCTCTCCGACACATTTCACCGATAAGCCCTTCGGGGCGGCCGAAATGATCGTTGCCTCGGTGCGCATGGAGCTCGAATGTCACTTCGCACAAAAGCTGAGCCTCGACCGTCTGGCCGAACGGCATCACGTCAGCCGCTATTACCTCGCGCACATCTTCAAGCAGGTCACAGGGTACAGCCTCAAGGAATATCTGACGCTGTGCCGCATCTCCTTTGCCATTCAGCAGCTGGCGGCGACCGATCAATCGGTGCGCGAGATCGCCGAGGCCTCGGGCTTTCACGACATGAGCAATTTTTCTCGCGCCTTTAAGGAAATGATGGGCACGTCGCCTACCGACTTCCGAAAGAAAACAGTTGCAAAATAAAGCCGTCGCCGAAGGGAGACGTTTCCCTTCGGCGTTCTTTTTGTTATATGACCAAAAATCCCCTTAAGATTTTTTCAAAAAAAGTAGCATTTTCCGTCAAAATGTGCTATAATGGGTAGCGGTAAATTTTAATCCATCGGAGACATAATTATGAATCTGTTTTTATCCACCCTCAATCAACTTGCGTATCTGTTCGCCTTCATTGCTATTGGCTTTCTTGTCGCCAAATGCGGCGTGGTATCCGACAAGGCCGCAGGCGTGCTTTCCAAGCTGGAAAATTTCATATTCGTCCCCGCGCTCGTCCTCGAGACCTTCATTAAAAATTTCACCGTCGAGCAGCTCTCCTCCACATGGAAAATCCTGCTGATCAGCCTGGCCATTCTCATCGTGGTCATTCCGCTTGTCATGCTGATCTCGCGTCTCATTACGAAAAGCCGCTACGAGCGCAACATCTTTACGTACGCCCTCGCCTTCTCAAATTTCGGCTTTATGGGCAACGCTGTCGTTGCCGCGCTCTTCCCCGATATCTTCCTGACATACATCATCTTCACGCTCCCCCTCTGGATGGCCATCTATCTGTGGGGCGCGCCCACGCTTCTGATCGCCGATGAGGGCAAGCAGGGTATCAAATCCCGACTGAAGGCCTTTGTCAACCCGATGTTCATCGCGATCATCATCGGCATTGTGATCGGCCTTTGCGCCATTCCCGTGCCCGATTTTGCCATGTCGGTCATCTCGACCTCAAGCAGCTGTATGTCGCCCATCGCGATGCTCTTGACGGGTATTACACTCTCCCGTATTAGCTTCAAGAAAACCTTTACCAATCTGCGCATCTACGCCGTATCGCTCGTGCGTCTGATCGTGCTTCCCCTGCTCTTTATCCTCGTCGCGCGCTTTTTGCCGCTCGAGCGCTCGATCTTCATCTGTGCACTCTGCACGCTGGCGATGCCCCTCGGACTCAATACCATCGTCATTCCAAGTGCGTACGGCAAGGACACCTCCGTCGCCGCCGGTCTGGCCCTGGTCTCGCATATGCTGTCCTGCATCACGATCCCGCTGATCTTCCTGTTGATCTGACGAGAGAAAGTAAAAGAAAAAACCTGCCAAGGGGTGGTTTTCATAAAGCAAGTTTAAATCTTCCTGCGAGATCCGAACGGCATAGCCGTGTCTCGCTGCGGCTCGGTCACGCTCGCGTCCTGATAGCACACCGTGCTATCACTCATTGCGCTCGCGCCGCTTCGCTACCCTTCGGGTTTCGACTGCGTCCGCCCGTGTCATCCTGAGCGAAGCGTAGCGAAGTCGAACTGCGAAGCAGTGCGAGGTGTAGCCGAGCAGGATCTGGGGCGGACTACGCTCAAGATGACACGCAGGTGAAACACCTGCCGAAAAATAAAAGGAGTACGGTCGATTTGATCGTACTCCTTTTCTATACAGCCGGGTAGTAGCATAGCCTTCCTCCGGGAGGAAGGTGGCACGCGAAGCGTGACGGAAGGAGCCCGCGTGACTTTAGATTTGAATTTGCTTTATCGTAACGCGCTCTCCCTCACCCGACTCCGTCGGGAGCTCCCTCCCGGAGGGAGCCT
>CAYULZ010000081.1:0-5273 GCA_964445865.1 uncultured Lachnospiraceae bacterium
GTTGTGACTATTATAACACGAGATACCTCGCCTGTCAAGGTATCTCTCGATTTTTTTCATTCTCTTGGAAAAAATAAGCTGTCCCCGCAGGGGAGAGGGAGATGGAATGGCGTGAAGAAACGAAATGCCCCACAATCGCGAGTTGGGATCCGATTGTGGGGATAAAATTTTTAGGAGTCTTTGAATGTGCGCGAGAAGCTTTTTTCAAAAAGCTTTTCCTAAAAGCTCAACAGAGCGTTACTTTCTCAAAATCCAAGCGTCGCCAGAATTTCATATCGTATTTTTGCCGAGAAGCCGTGCGTGCCCGAGATGAGCAAAAAGCCTTCGGAGCCAAGGTCGCGCAGAGCCTCCTTGATTGCCTGCTTGACCGTTTTACAAAGCGTAACGGGGCAGGTAAGGGGTTCGGGAATCACGGTTTCCTCGTCCTCGGCAAGCAGGATCATGCGCTCGACCGTATACCCGCGCCGTTGCAGGGCGTCCAGATAATGGGCAGGGAGTGCTCCCGCAGGCAGGCAAAGCCGTACGCTCTCACCCGTCAATGCGCGAAATTCCGCCATGGAATCGCTGACCGTTTCGATCGCGATGGGCGTATGGGTGCTATCGGCAATGATAAAGGGCATGGCCGAAAGAATTTCAAATTTTGAGGGAATCGAAAGAGAAGAAAGTCCCTTTGTGATCGCCTCGTCGGAGATCTCGTATCCCCGTCTCGTGAGCATTTCCAGGGTCTCGAGTGCCACGAGGGCGTTCGTGACCTGAAAGCGGCCGCAGAGATTGACGGTGTAGGGCTTCCCCTTGTAAAGAAACTCGGTCTCGCGCAGCGAAAGGCGCGTGACCGCAAGCGCCGATTTAAGGGGAAGGGTAAGACGGCAGTTGACCGAAGCGCAGGTGTCAGCCAATACGCGGTGCGCGTCGACGTTTTGCGGTGCGCTGACGATCTCCTGCGTGCCACGGGTCACGTAGGAACGGATCCGTGCGATCTCCTGCTTGTCGCCGTGTGGAATCGTTCCGCAGACGACGGTGGCAAAGGGAGACGGAAGAAAATGAGAGGGATCGAAGGATGCGTGATCGCTCT
This sequence comes from uncultured Lachnospiraceae bacterium, assembly GCA_964445865.1. Classification (GTDB taxonomy): domain Bacteria; phylum Bacillota; class Clostridia; order Oscillospirales; family CAG-272; genus HGM12713. The sequence goes on from CAYULZ010000081.1 coordinate 1,073, forward strand.
CAATCAGACAAAGACGGCAACGGTTGGCACGGAATGCGAGAAGCGCCACGGCGAGCAGAAGCTCGGACGAGGTCAGTACGAAGGGCTCGGAGGTGTCGGTACCCTCATCGCGCGTGGCTTCGGCCGCACGGTCGGCATGGATCGCGTTGACTGCACGCGCAACGGCCTCGGTATGCGTAACGATCTCCTCCATCGAGATGGGATGACCGTCAATCAGGATATTCTGACGAATGTCCTCGCGCACGGGCATGGCCAGATAACCGACCGAAAGCGAGGTGTGCTTCAGAACCGACGTCAGCATGCCGCCGCAAAGCGTTTTACCGTTACTGCCTGCCAAACGGATATAGGGCAGGCGCTTCTGCGGCTCGTCCAGCTTTTCGCAAAGCAAACGCATGCGAGAAAATCGGGGATCGCTTGGGCATTCCTTGGGTGCGGTCCGAATATATTTGATGGCGTTATGGTATGTCATGAATGGGCTCCGTTTGGTGGATTTTATACGTGCAACCCGTTTGCGTTCTCTCCGCAAAGGAATTCCTTGGCGGCAAGGTAGCGTGCGCGTGCCTTTTTGGCTTGTGCGGATTCCTTGGAAAAATTCTTTTTCCGAATGGCACGTAGCATGATATTCTTCGGTGTTTCGTCGGGGTCGATCAGTTCAATGGCGGCACACGCATAGCCCTCGGATTCCAGATGACACAGACGGAGCGCATCGGTTGCCGCATCGCATAGCTTTTGGCGAAGCATGGAGTAATCGGTAACGAAGGAGAGCGCGGGACAGTCGATGGCGTGGTTGAGCTCGTGGTGACAGCAGGGCGTCGAAAGAATGACGTCGGTCTGCCACGAGATGGCCTTTTCGAGCACGATGTCGGTCGCAATATCACAAGCATGCAGGGAGATCACGAGCTGGGGACGCACGTCGGTCTCGTAGGCGCGAATGTCACCGCACACGAAGGAAAGACCGTCGAAGCCGAGCTCTCGGGCTGCGCGTGAGCAGTAATCGATGACGTCGGGCTTCAGATCGATGCCCGTCATTTGTACGCGGCAGTGCTTGACGTTGGCAAAATAGTGATAGACGGCAAAGGAGAGATAGCTTTTTCCGCAACAGAGGTCGCAGATGCGGAGCTCGTCAGCGGGCAACCGATCCTCAACGTCGCGAACGAGCTCAAGAAAACGGTTGATCTGGCGGAACTTGGCTTGTCGGCGATCATAGACGCGCCCATGCTCATCGGACACGCCCAGCAAACGCAAAAACGGCTCGGAGCCGTCGAGAATATGCGATTTTTGCGCCTTCTTGCGTTGGCTGTCGGCCAAAATGGCAAGGGGCACGTCTACCATGGATTCCAAATATTTGCGGAGCTTGTCGCCGCCGAGCAGAATGCGCTTGCCGGCGCTTGACGCCCGATATTCACATTCTCCGCCCACGCAGAGCAGATTGATCTGCAAAAAGTCCTCCGCGAGTGCCATCAGCTCGTCGCGCGGCACGTTCGCGAGGGGAATGTTTTGGTGCGTGGCTTTGTTGTCCTTGTGGAAATATTCAGCCTGCAAGGCGGGGGTGTTGCCGCTCGGGGCGAGCGTCAGCACCATCTTTTGCAGGGATTTGTCGCGCGGCTTTGAAAAAACGACGCGGCGTAATGCATTTTTTTGCACGGCCAACAGACAAAGGTCGGCCAATTGCTCCGTGGGGGAGGGCATCGTGGTAGAATGACTCATGAAATTCGTTCCCGTCTCTTATTTTTTCTTTTTGCCGTAGACCTGATTGCGCTTTTTCTTTTTCGTGTCCGCATTCGAAACGGCCGCGCCTTCGTTGTCAAGCGTGCTTTCGGGATCGGCGATCGCCTCGGGCTGAACGTCCTCGGGCTTCTTGCTCTTGCGGAAGGAGAATTTGCTCTCGGTTCCCTTGAGCAGGCGTCCGATGTTTTCGTGGTGCTTGACGATGATCAGCACCGCCATCAGGATCGCAATGATGATAAAGGGGCTTGTGTGACCCACGAGAAGTCTCGATACGCGATCCAGAATGATGGGATAGAGAAGCATACACATGATCGAGCCGAGCGATATGTATTTGGTGGCCAGTACGATCAGTACGAAGAAAACGAACAGGATCAAAAAGACGAGGGGATCGCACATGAGGATCGAGGCCGCTACCGTGACGACACCCTTACCGCCGCGAAAGCCGTAGTAAACGGGGAACATGTGGCCGATAATGCAGAACAAGCCTGCAATGTACGCGCCGAACATGCCGAGAAGCACGTAGCCGATGAGTGCCGAGACCACCGCCTTCAGCGCGTCGCCGAGCAGCGTCAGCGCGGCCGCCTTTTTGCCGTAGGTGCGCATCATGTTGGTCATGCCCGCATTCTTCGAGCCGAAGGTGCGAATATCCTGATGATATTCCTTTGCGGAAAGAATAATGGCAAAATTCAAGCTTCCCAACAGGTAAGCGATTGCCATGGTCAAAAGAGATCCGACGAGCATCATGATGGTGCGTGCGGTATCGGTGTGAACGAGGGTAACGAGAAGTCCCCAGCCGTTGAACATATGATTGATGATTTCCATAAAGCTCATACAACCTCCGCGGTCGTTGCGACCGTCATGTATTCTAAAATGTAATTATATCAATTATAACATAAAGTTGCCGATTTATCAAGGGGAAAGTGAAAAATCTCCCAAAACGGCTTTGAATATTTATACAAAAATATGAGGAAAAGGTGAAGAATTTGTGAAAAAGCTCTTGACATTATAAAAAAACAGGTATATAATGATTTTTGTCAAATATATGTAAATATGTAGATTGACGGAAAATTTTTGGAGGTATTTTTTATCATGAAATCATTGCAGAATTTGATTTCTCCCCGCAAGCTCTGTCTCATTCAGAGTATCGTTGCTCTGGCTATCATGCTGGCAATCGTCATCATGAGCTTTGGTACGATCTTTACCGCAAAGGTAGAGATGAGTGCCGAGACGATGAAGTCTTTTAACGACACGTTGGAGGATCTTGGCGGAGAGAAGGTCGAGGTGCCTGAAACGGTAGAATTCAGTGCTCCCGGTATCATTTCCTCGATCGGTTCGCTTGGTAAGATCCTTAAGTCGGCCCTCGACACCATGAAGGATGTTGCCGATCTTTCCAACGCCGCAGACGAGGCAGACGACGAGGAGTCCTTGAAGGAGCTGGAGGAAAAGGCTGAGAAGACGCAGGACAGCATGAAGGGCCTGGCTGAAGACATGGCGGGCCTCGTCAACCTGATCGCCATTGTTATGGTTATGGCACAGGCGTTTGGCGAAAGCATCATTCTGGGTCTCATTTATCTGGTTCTGTTGGGTATGACCTTGCTTCTGCCCTTCATTCTGGCCATTACCCTTATCGTTGCCCTGGTTCCGTTCTTTAAGAACCTTGCGCAGCCCGAGGTGGCTTATCCGAAGATCGCGAAGGCCTTCGGCTCTATGTTCGGTAGCTTTGTCGTTCTGCTTCTGTTGAAGGTCATTGCTCCCGAGGTTGAGTTCGGCGGCGTGGTTACGGGCATTGTCGTTCTTTGCGCGATCGGCTTCGTGCTGAACATCATCGCTTCGAGAATGAAGCCCCTCAACGCGCTTCAGACCAAGTTCCTCAATGTCAGCCAGATCGTTTCGCTCGCAGGCTTCGGCGCGTTCATGATCTTCTTTACGTCGCTTGGTAACACCAACCTGTTCAACCGCATTTGGGAGCGCATGGGCGAATTTGCCTTGAGCAACCTGGATAAAGAGGGTGTTGGCCAGATCATGCTGACCACGCTGATGATCACCGTGTTGATCGCTGTGATGATCTCGATCTGTAGCTATCTGCAGAAGGTCTGCTGCCGTATGGCGTGCATGATCAAGACGAACAAGACTACCACCCGCGACAATTACATCGTTTCGACTGCTATTGCTCTGCTCGTGATCGTGATTCCGTTAGTTCTGATGAACGGCGAATATGAGCTTAAGCTGAACGACGAGGAAATGAGTGCCTTTACGCTCTTTGCTGTCGGTGTTGTTCTGATGCTGGTCGTTGAGATCGTATATGCAGTCCTCAAGAAGAAGCTCTGCGCAGATCTGACTCACGACGACGTTGTTGCCGTTCTGAGCGGTAAGGGCATGGACGAGGAGGCTGCTCCCGTTGTTGAAGAAGCCCCCGTAGCTGAAGAAGCCCCCGTAGCCGAGGAGGCCCCTGTTGCTGAAGAAGCCCCCGTAG
>CAYULZ010000081.1:5373-7339 GCA_964445865.1 uncultured Lachnospiraceae bacterium
GCTGAAGAAGCCCCCGTAGCCGAGGAGGCCCCTGTTGCTGAAGAAGCCCCCGTAGTTGAGGAAGCCCCTGTTGCTGAAGAAGCAAAGGATTCCGCAGAGGAATAATTTACGCTATACATAACCGGAAGCCGCTGCCTTGGCAGCGGCTTCTTTGCATGGAATTTCCCAAAGGCTCTTGACTTGAGACTCTTTCTGATATATAATGTGTAGTACATCGAACGATGCAAAGTCAACCGTTAGGAGGAACATGATGAAAACGAATTGGAAAAAGATTTTTTGTTCAGCGCTTGCCTTCGCCATGCTGATGGGCATGCTCGTTGCCTGTGATTCGAACGGCGATGAGCTGCCGTCTCCCACGGAAACGACGCCTGCCCCCGCTACCCCCACTACGCCATCGTCCTCCTCCAACTCCGCCTCGGGTGTTACCAATGCGAAGCTCGCGGCGAAGGGAACCGATGTGTATTTCTCGGAGACCGGATTGTGGAAATACTGTGTGATATACGTGACCTATAACGGTTACAACAACCCCATCGAGGAAAGAGCGTTCTCGCTAGAGAATCCCTTGTCCACGTGGGTGACCACGTACGAATACAATCAGCGAGGAAAGCTTTCGAAGCTTGAATCCAAGGCGATTTCAAACGAAAATTATGCTGCAGAGAGCGTGTGCTATTCCGTTTCCTTTGCCGATCAGGATCAGCCCACCGTTTCTTTTAAGGGCTCCACAGAAAACATGAGTGCCAAGGTGGAATATCACAACAACGGTACGATTAAGTCGTGGGCCATTCTGAGTGGTGGAAGCTTCGTGGAGGTCGGTGTGGAGCAGGATCAAAACGGCCGACGCACCGCGTATCGGGAAGGGGGCGAAACGGTGTCCTATTCCTACGCGGGCACTTCCCGTACACCAACCTCGGTCTCGTACGAGGATATCCTTTTTTCGACACCTACCATTACGCTTACCAATACCGACGGTCAGCTTTCCGCTATTGAGGTCGTCGGCGGAGACATGCAGGAGCACTGTGAGGTGACGCTTACTCATACGGCAGACGGAAAACGTCCGGCTGGGATCGTGTGGCGCGATTATCAATACTATTCGGACGGATACGAGCAGCATACGTATGAAATGACCTATACCGATACGGGCTCCTATGCTTCGCTCAGTGATCTGTGCACAAGGGTCTCGGCAGACTATGAATTTTCGGACAAAGATGTTTACACCTTTGCGTATGATGCGCAAGGCAGACTTACGGAGCGTACGAAGGACATCTACGAGGATCCCGACGAGCCAAAGTGGAAAAGTGAGGTCGCGACGTTGGAATATGATGCCAACAACCGCCTTGCTCGGAATTTTGTCAGAGCCTTGTGGGCGAGCGGAAGCCTTGATTGGAGCGAGGATATTGCCTACGTGTATGATGCGAACGGTCGCATAAAAGAGACGTCAAAGCTGCGGATCGCATACGATCTCTTTGAAGCCGATACGATTTTGTCAAAGAAAAAAACGGTCTGCGAGTATGACGAGAACGGATATGAGTCGAAGCGGACGGTTTATACCTATGGCAATCCCGACAATTGGGACGAGATAACCGATACGCAGGTTTATTAACGATTTCCAAACAGATTCCGAATATAAAAGAAGGGCTGCTTCTTCGGAAGCAGCCCTATTTTGCGTTTACAGACGAACGGAGGAGGGAAGTCCCTCAAAGCCGTATTTGCCGCCGCTGTTGAGCGCGGCCTCGATACGGAGCAGGCGATTGTATTTTGCGACGCGCTCGCTGCGGCAGGGCGCTCCCGTCTTGATAAAGGGCGCGCATTGCGCGACGGCAATGTCGGCGATGGTCGTGTCCTCGGTTTCTCCCGAACGGTGGGAGAGAATGAACCCGTAGCCCGCCTGCTTTGCCAAATGGATCACGTCCATCGTTTCGGTCAAGGTACCGATCTGATTGGGCTTGATGAGAATGGCGTTGGCAAT
>CAYULZ010000082.1:0-7297 GCA_964445865.1 uncultured Lachnospiraceae bacterium
CTCGCTGCTCGCAACCAGATGCTCGATGGAGGCGCTTGACCTTCAGCTTGTTCGTATCCTTGCCGCTGTTGACAAGGCAGGCGGTGTGGCACTCTTTACCGCCGACCACGGCAACGCCGACGAGATGTACGAGATGGACAAGAAGACGGGTGCGCCCAAGGCCGACAAGAACGGAAACTACAAGGCCAAGACGAGCCACACGCTCAATCCCGTTCCCTGCATCATCTACGACAACTTCTATGCTGACAAGTACACCGTGAAGAAGGACGAGGGCAAGTTCGGCCTCTCCAACGTCGCGGCTACGATGGTCAACCTCATGGGCTACGAGGCTCCCTCCGTTTGGGACGAGAGCATCATTGAGCTTTAAGGAAGGACTAAAAGGATAAACCGCCGCAGGCATAAGCCTGCGGCGGTGTTCGTTTGTTTCGTTTTTTAGGTCATCAAGCCACGAAGATGAGCTCATTATTTGCCCTCGCGGACAGTCGAGGACGCCTGTCCCTACAAGGTTTGTGTAACTTGTTCGCTTTATGGGTCGTCGAGGCGCCGACCCCTACCGAAGTGGGAATGGTATGCTTGCAACACAAAAGCAAAACGCCCCGCAACCGGGAGTTGGGGCCCGATTGCGGGGACATGGCGTTCCGTAGAAAAGGAACGCTATACCTCATACAAAAATACTCTTTGAAAGTTTTTTAAGAGCGCGAGAAACTTTTTTCAAAAAGTTTCTCGCAAAAAGCTCCAAAAAGCTTACACGTCCCGTCTACCCTCGATGGCGCGGCCGAGCGTGACCTCGTCGGCGTACTCGAGATCCGAGCCGACGGGAATACCGTAGGCCAGACGCGTTACCTTGATGCCGAGCGGCTTTAAGTATTTGGAAATATACATGGCGGTCACCTCACCGTCGGGTGTGGGGTTGGTCGCGATAATAACCTCGCGGACGTCCTCGTTCTGCACGCGCTCAAGGAGCTCGCGGAAACGAATCTTATCGGGCGTAATGCCGTTGACGGGCGAGATCGCGCCGTGCAGCACATGATACACGCCGCAATATTCGCGCACCTTCTCGATCGACATGACAGCCTTGACATCCTCGACCACGCAGATGATGCCACGGTCGCGCGTCTCGTCGTCGCACACGTAGCAGATATCCTTGTCGGTCAGGTTGCCGCAAAGTGGGCACGGATGGATCTTACGCTTGGCATCCAAAATTGCCTTGGCAAATTCCTCGGCTGCCTCCTCGTCTAGATCGACGACCGAAAAGGCCATGCGCATGGCAGATTTTCTTCCTACCCCCTGCAAGCGGCCGAACTGCTCGGCCAAATGCTGCAGAGACTCAATATAATCGGTCATATCAGAACAGGCCCGGGAAGCCTACGCTACCCGTTACCTTGGCCATTTCGGCACTATTGGTATCTTCGACGCGCTTGATGGCCTCGTTGACTGCGGCGACGAGAATATCAGACAGCGTTTCGATGTCATCGGGATCAACGATCTCGGGCTGAATGTCGATGGAAAGAATCTCCTTCTTGCCGTTGATCTTCACACCGACCACACCGCCTCCTGCGGAAATATCGTATTCACGGGCGTCAAGATCCGCCTGTAAGGTCTCCATGTCCTCCTGCATCTTCTGTGCTTGGCGAAGCATGGCGTTCATATTTTGCGGGCCGCCGCCCATTCCCTTCGGTACGTTTGCTCTCATGTTTTGTAACTCCTATATGTTAATATTTTTAAATTTCAAGATCGTCGAGATCGGTCTCGGTTTGCTCCTTCCCGTCAAGAATGCCGAATACCAGATCGTTCTCGGCAAGCTCACGCTGGAGCGTTGCACGCAGCACGCCACGAATGTTTTCCTTATGCGGTGAGCGGTCTACCATGCCCTTGGCAAAATCGTTTGGAAAGCGGATATGCACCCGTCCCTCACCGTCGGTAAAGGCTCGTCCCTGCCGCATAAAAGCAAGGATCGCGATGTCGCCCGATGCGGCACGCTCTACAATCTCATTCCAGCCGCGAAGAACACGGAGGGTATCCTGTGCAGGAGCGGACATTTTCGTCTCAATCGGCCGCTCGGTCTGCTCACGCTTGACATCCCCGACCTTCCTTTCGTCCTTGTCCGCCTGCTGCTTTTTGGAATCCGGCTTGGCAGAAGCCGCCTCGGTCGAAACGGGAGCCGCCATGGGCATGCCAGACAGCATCGCGTTTTCAAGCTTGGAAAGGCGGGAAAGAATGGCGTCCGAGGCCGTATCCAAAGAGGTATCGCTCATTTTGATAAGCGTCATTTCTGCCACCGTTCGCTTCAAGCCACCCGCTTTTTGCATGGCATAGATCGCCTCGTCGAGGAGACGACAATGATACATCAGCGTTTCCTTGGTAAAGAGCCTTGCCGTTTTTTTCAGCTGCTCCGACTCGATCTCGGTCAGATCGAGATATTGGTCGGCGTTGGCTGTCGTCTTGATCACGAGCATATCGCGATAATAGGCCATCAGCTCCTGAAGAAAGACCGAAATGTCCTTCGAGGAGCGCACAACGGTATCTATCGCGGAAAAGATCGCATCAAAATCCGCGCCCGCAATGGCGCACACCGTTTGCTCCATGCTTTCACGTCCGCCATAGCCCAGGGTTTCGTTAACCACATCGGGCGTAATACCGCGATGGCCGCCCGCACAAAGCTCGAGCAAGCTGATCGCGTCACGCATGCCGCCTTGCGCCATCTTCGCGATCATACGCAAAGCCTCGGTTTCGTAGGGGATCTCTTCACGGTCGGCAATATAGGCCAACCTGTCCATCAGAACGGGCGTGGAAATTCTTCGGAAATCAAAGCGCTGACAGCGCGATACGATGGTAGACGGAAGCTTATGCAGCTCGGTCGTTGCCAAGATAAAGGCAACGTGCGCGGGCGGCTCCTCGAGCGTTTTCAGCAGCGCATTAAACGCGCTGCCGCTGAGCATGTGTACCTCATCGACGATATATACGCGGTAGCGAAGCGCCGAGGGGGTATACACCACCTCGTCGCGGATATCACGGATATTATCGACACCGTTGTTGGATGCGGCGTCCATTTCGAGCACGTCGGTGGCCGTTCCTGCATCAATAGAGCGACACGCGGCACATTGATTACAGGGACTTCCGTTCACGGGAGACTCACAGTTGAGTGCCTTTGCGAGAATCTTTGCGCAGGTGGTCTTACCCGTTCCGCGTGAGCCGCAGAACAGATAGGCGTGGGAAAATTTTCCGTGCTCGGTCTCGTATTTTAAAATAGAGGTAATATGCTCCTGCCCGTAGACGTCGTCAAAGGTTTGCGGACGCCATTTTCGATATAACGCTTGATGCATGCTTCCCTCCGTTTTCATAAAAAATCAGGCTGCAAAATAAGACCATACACCTCAAGATCGAATCTCGCCTTTACGCGATCTCCCCGTCTCCTGCTCCGAGCAGGCGCCCTCGCGGCACATCGAGTACACTGCTTAATGCTGCTTGGTTCCCCACCTGACATGGTTCACAGCTCCCAATTGCGCAAGACCAGCTCTTCAACACAGGAGAACGCGGCTCATGACCGTATCGGTTCGACCCTCAAAAGAGGAATGAACCCCTGCTGTAGCGGATTTCAGGTACAGGGCTCCGCTAATTCCCCGGCTGGTATGGCCTTATTTCACAGCCTGTTGCTGTACAATCTCCGCATAAATCAAAGATTGCCTATATAGTATAACAGATTTCTTTCGATTTTTCAAGAGTATTTTATAATTTTTTCTCTTTTCCGTGCAGAAAAAGGAGAAACCAACCATCGGTCGATTTCCCCTTTTTCCGATATGCGCAGCTATCTGCACATCACAGCATATTAACAGCCGAATATTCAGAAGTTATTCTGCTGATTCTGCTTGTTCTGATTGTTGTTCTGCTGATTCTGCTTGTTCTGCTTGTTCTGGTTGTTCTGCTGATTCTGCTTGTTCTGGTTGTTCTGCTGATTGTTATTCTGCATTTCAAACTCCGTTTCTCCGCCGTACATAGGCTTGCTCTATGCTCCGACGGAACATAACTGTTTTGACCGATCGAAGGATCGGCGAGCTTCTCGCGTGTGCGAGAACCTCATTACTCATTATGTACCGAACGGCTTTTTTTATACAGAAAAAAGCGTTTTATATCAGCATATATTTCGTTTTTACCGCCGAAACGATCTCGCTCTGCGCCTTCCAGACCGTCGCGATCCAGATCACGCCACAGATACCGTTGATCGCGCCCATAAAACCAAAATTCGAAGTCAAAAGCTCGTAAGCGACGTCGGACACCGCGTACAGAGCCATTGCGCCCAGCATATACCACAGATATCGCTTCAGCTCCTTTTGGACACTTTCCACATGTCTGGCAATGACCTCGGCGTGATCATGCTGACTCATAACATAACCCGTGTGCTCCGTAATTACGGCGAGTAAGGAGCGAGCCGTACAAGCACCGATCAGCAAAAAGGAGATCACTTTGCCAATCTCAACGGCCATCAAGCCAACAAAAAAACTCAGTGCCGTATCGTTTCGTAGGAGCGAGCCGTAGGTATAGCGCTCAAAAAACACGAGCTGTCCAATCATAGAAGCCACACAAAGCACGCCGTAAAGCGTAAGTGCCACCGTCCACAAGCCCTTTTTGATTGGCGTTCTTTTTTTTAAAAAAAGAAAGAAAACAAGAAATCCGACAAAGGACAACACATCGGGAAGAACGTTGACATGATCGAGCCGCAAATCAAGCGTCAAAACCGATGCGATCAGTAGGGCGACACATGCCGTCGTAACCGAACGGCCGATAAACATACCGTCATTCGGCAAAACCTGTTCCGTATAGGCAGTATCCAAAGCAGTCATCAGCGTATGATCACCGCGTAACCGCCTTATGTGGCAGAGCATCCGAACGAGCCACACGATACCAATCACAAGCATCGGAAGGAAGCACAACACGCGCATGGTACCGATGTGATCGTACAGATTGAGGACCGAGCCCTTCTCGTTATACGATAGATTCGTCAGGTCGGCAAGCTCCGGCAAAAACGAAAGAATTGCCTTGGCGGATACGAAGAACAGCGTAAATCCCCGCAAACGCTCGGTAAAGCTTTTATCGGTACGGGCACGGCTCGGCTTTTGAAAGACCGCCGTATTTTCATAGAAATTACCAAGATGAAGAAGCCCGTCAAACAGCTTCCGATATGCGGGAATGAGCACGATCATCTCTACGACGCTGAAAATAAAGGTCCAGAGCAAAAAGGACGAGCTTCTTTCCCCGGCGGCCTCCATGCCAAAAATCCAAAGGATCGCAAGCAGCTTGCCCGCGTCGATCAGAATCATACGGGTAAAGGCGGTACGCGCCCCCGCAAGATCCTCATTCAGATCGGCAATTTTGGAAAGAGCCAGCGTCAAAAACAGATAACCGAGAAAATCGGGCAAAAAGTCGATGACCGTAACGTTGGGATTAAACAGAAAGCAAAGGGCGGGAATCCACCAAAAAAGACTTCTTCTGATCGCCTGCTTCTTTGTCATTTTCTTCTTTGCTCCTTTCGTTTCTTTTTCTCCATCACATGCTGTGCGTACATTTCGTCCTTTTGCCGACGGCGCGCCTCACTTTTCTCGCGCATTCGATTGACAAAAGCAAAGCGAGACGGCTTGACGGCCATATCCTCATCGGCTACGTCACAGATCCTTGCGTAGCAGGAAAAGATGAGAATCAGGTTCAACACGATGCACGCAAAATACAAAAGCAAAACGGGAACACTCATCAGCTTTGCATACTCGGCAGCAAACGGAAGTGGTAAAAGTGCGATGGCATATAATACGTTATAAACCAAGAAAAACACGAAATTTCGCGTGGCACCAAAGGATATCTTGTCGACCTCGGTCTCCCTGGCAATGGCACGAATGCCCCAAAGAAGCGTTGCATGAAACACGAGTGAGCCGATCATTTCCACATAGCCTAATACCGTTTTCACACCCGCCGAGATCCAAGGACTCTCGATCAGCATTTGCTGAGCAAGGAAGGACGATACCCCCTCCACGGCCAGGACCAGCGACAACACGAGCATTCCCGAACAAGCGGCAAGAGCGTACCAAAAATCGCGGTGATAGTCCTTGAGCTTGTACAACGCCCAAAGCATCATTGCGTAGCCGATCGGACGGATCAGACAGCCCGCCTGATTGATTACCATGAAGGTAGAAATAAAATATCCGATAAAGAGCCAGCCAAAGCCCATATTACCTCTCCTTGTTGCCTCGGCCGCACCTGCATAAATACACGCGGTCGAGGCTCTTACTTATGAATCATTGATTATCGTTGCCCGGAGCACCGCAGCACTTTTTGTACTTCTTTCCCGAACCGCAAGGGCAAAGATCGTTGCGACCGACCTGATCGGCGGCGCGCTTCGTTACCGTTACTCTTTTGACCTGCTTTTTGCCGTCCAGGCCCTCAAAGCCCTCCTGCAAGGGCTTGGCAAGCTGTACACGCTTGACCTCGGGCTCCTTAATGCTCACAGAGAGAATCATACGCGTCGTACGGTCGCGAATATCATTGACCATGGCGTCGAACATATCGGCACCCTGCAGGCGGTATTCGTTGACAGGATCTCTCTGTGCATAGGATTGCAGGCGAATGCTGTCCTTGAGGTCGTCCATCGCATCGATGTGATCCATCCAGCTACGGTCGACATTCTGGAGAAGCACCGCGCGCTCGAGCTCGCGGAAGCGTTCCTCGCCAACAAGCGTTTCCTTTTCATGATAAAGCGCCATGGCGCGGTCGGCCATCTGCGCTTCCACATCGGATTTCTTCAGATGCTTACGCTCGGCTTCGTCAAAGGTAAAGTCGTCAGCCGTCGTAAGCAGTCCCTTGTAGACCTCACGCAAACCATTCAGATCCCAATGCTCGGGCTCGTCACCCTGCAAATAGGTATCCACCGTCTCCGAAACCGTTCCGAGGATCATTTTCTGCACGGTCACGCTGATGTCCTCGCCGTTGAGCACGTCACTTCTCTGCTTATAGATCAGATTTCTCTGCTGATTCATGACGTCGTCATAAGTCAGCACGTACTTACGGCGCTTGAAGTTCTGATCCTCGATGCGCTTCTGTGCAGACTCGATTTGATTGGAAAGGATCTTCGCATCAATGGGCGTATCCTCGGGAAGTCCAAGGCGTTCCACGATGCCGATCATACGCTCCGAGCCGAACAACCGCATCAGGTCGTCCTCCAAGGAAAGGAAGAATCGCGATTCACCTGGGTCTCCCTGACGCCCCGAACGGCCGCGCAGCTGGTTGTCGATACGGCGGCTTTCATGGCGCTCCG
>CAYULZ010000083.1:0-7252 GCA_964445865.1 uncultured Lachnospiraceae bacterium
TCAAGCTCTATCAGCCCGAGGTTCTGCTTTGGCTCTACGCCAAGACCGACCCCACGAAGGCCTTTGATATTTGCTTTGACGACGGTATTCTCCGCCAGTATTTTGAGTTCGATAAGATGCTCACCGATTGCCGTGAGGGCAAGGCAAACGAGCTGACGCAGGATATCATGTACAACTGCCACGTCGAGGGCAGAGAGCCGGCAACCGTTCCGATGTCGTTGCTCGTACAGCTCGGCTCGGTGGTTAATTTCAACGTGCCTATGCTCGAGACCGTCTTTGAGAAGATCGGTACGCCCTACAAGGAGGCCGACTTTGCCGACCGTCTCGGTCGCGCCAAGTTCTGGCTGGAGCAGTGTGCCCCCGATCAGGTCAACCGTCTGCGCGTGACGCGCAATTTCGAGGTCTACAACGCCCTCGATGAGAACGAGAAAAAGGCAATCGAGCTGCTGCACGATTATATCGCCAAGGGCGGCTATACGCTCGACGAGCTCAACAACCGTCTGTACGCCATTCCGAAGGAGATCTACGGTACCGAGATGAGCGACAAAGAGCTCAAGGGTGTGCAGGGTGCCTTCTTCAAGAACGTATACAAGCTTCTCATCGACAAGGAGAGAGGCCCACGTCTGTATCTGTTCCTCTATGCGATCGAGTCCGATAAGTACGTAGGACTTCTCGACTTCTCGTATCCGCAGACCGAGGAGGAAATCAAGCTTGACACGCCCGAGGAGGTCTGCTGCCCCGAGGTCGAGAAAGAGGAGATTAGTCGCGAGCCCGATCCTGTCGAGCCCGTGAAGGAGACGATCGACATCGATCAGTTCCTGACGGTCGACCTGCGTGTCTGCAAGATCCTCAAGGCCGAGGGCGTGCGCAAGTCGCACTCTTGCCTAAAGCTGACGCTTGACGATGGCATCGGCGAGCGTGTGATCATGTCCTCGATCAAGGAGGAGTATAGCCCCGAGCAGCTGATCGGTAAAAAGATCATCGTCGTGGCGAACCTCAAGCCGAACCGTATCTGCAACGTCAACTCTCAGGGCATGCTGCTCGCGGGAACGAACAACGCGTGCGGCTGTAAGGTCATTTTCGTGGACGATTCTGTGCCCACGGGTACGCAGATCAAATAAAGAAACGTTAAAGGGTTGCCCCGTTCGGGGCAACCCTTGACGTGCGGATAGGAGAAAAATATGGAAGCAACGAAAAAGAAACTGGGGGGCAAGCCGCTTGCCTGGCTATTGACTCTCATTTATTTTTCCAGTTACGTGACGCGCATCAATTTTGCAGCGGTCATTCAAGAGATCATTACCGATACGGGATACGCAAAATCCCAGCTTTCGGTCATTCTTGTGGCACTATCGATTACATACGGTGCAGGGCAGATCATCAACGGCATCATCGGTGATCACGTCAAGCCGCAAAATCTGATTTTGTGCGGCCTTGTCACGGCAACAACGATCAACCTTCTGTTCCCGCTGTGCGCGGGATCGGTCGCTCTGATGACGGTGATGTGGGCACTCAATGGCTTTGCACAGGCCATGATGTGGCCGCCGATCGTCAAGATCCTCGTTGCGACGATGGACGAGGCCCAGTATGCCTATGCCGTGGTTCGCATTTCGTGGGGCTCGTCCTTTGGAACGATCGCCGTCTATCTGACCGCACCGCTGATCATCGGTCTCGTTGGTTGGCGTGGCGTGTTTATCGCATCGGCTGTCGTCGGTGGAACGGTCGCGGTTTTGTGGGCGATCCTCTCCCGTCGGATCCCGCTTCGGACACATGAGGAAAGCCCTGCCGTGGAGCAAAAGAAGCAAAAAATGCAGTTTCCGCGCGCGGCGGTGCTGCCGATGGTATTCATTGCCCTTGCGATCATCTTCCAGGGTATGCTTCGCGACGGTGTAACGAACTGGATGCCGACCTACCTTGCCGAGGTCTTTGATTTTGGCAACCGAACCTCGATATTCATTACGGTATCGCTCGCAGTGTTCAGCATACTGACCTTCGGTGTGGCCAACTGGCTGTATCGGAAATTCTTCCGCAACGAGGTGGCGTGCGGCGGCGTGATCTTTGGCGTGGCCATGGCCTCGGCGGCCGTTATGTTCCTGTTCTTCGATGCAGGCGCGCTCATTGCCGTTCTGATGATGACCATGATTACGGGCTGTATGCACGGCGTTAACCTGATGCTGATCACGCACGTTCCGAAGCGTTTCAAAAAATACGGAAACATTTCAACCGTTTCGGGCGCGATCAATGCGTGTACCTATATTGGTGCGGCGATTGCCACGTACGGTGTGGCTAAGCTTTCGGAGGTCGTCGGTTGGCGATATACCGTCGGTATCTGGGCGATTATCGCGCTACTTGGTACGGCCTGCTGCTTCATCGCAGCGCGGCTGTGGAAGCGGTTTGTTCATATGGATTAAGTTAAAATTCGCAGGGAGCTTTTGAAAAAGCTCCCTTTTTACGTCAGTGCCACGCCGTTAATGAGGTTATTAAACGACGTATCGGTATCGAAATTCAGGCGTGCCCCCTCGATATGCAAAATTCGAACGCCTGCATAATTATAGGACGAGAGCGGGCGGTCGAGCGCATCGTCGGAATGGGCGCAGACCAGAATGTCGTTGTCGGTAAAGCCGCTGATGATGAGCGTGTGATAGAAGCGCCCCTCGGTATTCGAGAGCTGAACGACGTCGCCGAGCTCGATCTGCCGCGAGGTCGCCGCATCGGTTGCATAGGGACCCGTGCCGTCGTTGGCCTCGGCAAACTCGGGAATGCCGATGAGAAAATTGTAAAGCTCGTTGACGCCCGACCACGCAGGTGCGCGATCCTCGGGGGAGCGGTAGTACCAGCCGTAGGTCGGTGTGTCGTTCATGACGCCGCAGCCTGCGTACAGACATTGTGAGACGAAGCTCGTGCAGTTGCCCCCCTGTCCCGTAAAATCGATAAACAGCGGATTGCGCGAGAGCGCCCAACGGCGCGCGTATTCGACCGCGCGGGCGCGGTTGTAAGGAAGCATAAGTAGCAAGACAAGGACTCCTTTCGTATGGATTTTGACACTTTCATTGTATGCTTTTCGGGGCGTTCGGTGACCGGCTTGACGAAAATAAGAAAAATGCCCAAAAAACTTATGAATTTTTGGCAAAAGTACCCCATGCATTTTTTTGCGAAATATGGTATAATATAAATAATGATAAGTCCTGACGAATGACGGAAGGAGGACAGCCGAGATGGAGCACGTGACGGTACGGGAGCAAGACAGCAAGAAATGCCCCGCATTTTCGGTGGGAGACGCGGTGGTGTACCGCGCCGAGGGTGTTTGCGATATCGTGGACATTCGCAAGGAGAGCTTTGGCGCGCACGGAGTAGGGGAGGATTATTACATTCTTTCTCCGCGCAATGATGCCAATTCCTCGATCTATGTGCCGATCCATAACGAGCGACTGACGGCGCTGATGCGTCCGCTTCTCAACCGAGACGGACTGGTCGCGATGGTGCGGGAGCTCAAGAACGAGCGTATGACGTGGATTCCCGACAGCCGCGCGCGAAACACGGCCTTTCGCGAGATTCTGGCTTTGGGTGATCGCCGCGCGCTGACTGTGATGGTCTTGACCGTTGAGGAGCACATTGCTAAAACGCTGGCCGCAGGCAAAAAACCGGGAAGCACCGATACGGGGGCGCTTGGCCGTGCCTGTAAGCTTTTGCGCGATGAGATTTCGGTTGTCACGCCCGTACATACCGACGAGGAGCTACTTGCGATTCTGCGTGGCGAGCGAGAGATATAAGAACATAAAGAGAACGCCGTTCCTTTTTGAGGATCGGCGTTCTTTGTGCTTGTTACTTTTTTACTGGAATTTTGAATACGACCTTGCGGACGGCCTCGGGGGTGTGTATGCAAAGACCGGGCATGTGGGCGTCCTCGGGATAGAGGATCACGAAATCTCCCGCTCCGAGCACGTAGTCGGTGCCGTCGTCGTTGGGCGCGTACAGCTCTGTATCGGGTGCGTAGGGACGGATACAGGGATAGGAACGCATGGTCTCGAGCGACTCGACGGCAATGACCTCACCGCCCGAAAGCAGAAGCTGAACGTCGATGTAGTCGCGGTGCGCCTCGTATTTGGCGTTCTCACGAAGCTTGGTCGTGTAGCTCTGCACGAGCGCATAGGCGCCGTCGGTAAGCTCGTACCGACCGTCGGCCTTGGGAACTCGCAGGATATCGAGAGTAAAGTCGTAGGCGCTCTGCGAGAGTGTGCGAATGGATTCGTATTTGGTATTCATAAAGAATCTCCTGTTTTTTTGCTTTTGGGACGATCTATCGGTATTCTAGCATATCTTTGTGCGCGTGTCAAGAAAAAAAGAGGAAGCTTCGGTGAAAAACAAAAAAACATAAAGAAAAGATAAGGAATATTTTTCATACCCTCTTGTAAAGAGAGGCTTTTTTTGTTATAATATAATATATATGTCTATTTTTTCCGAATTGCGAGGGAATATTATGATCATTAAGAATGCAAACGTATGGAATCATGAGAGCTTTGATTTTACGCACGGGGATATTTTGATCCAAGACGGTGTCATTGCGGCCATCGGTGATCTTGCGGACGCGACGGACGCGTGCGTCATCGATGCCGAGGGCAAGCCCGTAGTTCCCGGCTTTATTGACGTACATACCCACGGCGGGGCAGGCCACGATTTCGTTGGGGCTTCCGCAGAGGATTATCACACGATGGCGCGCTTTTACGCATCGCACGGCGTGACCTCGGTCATGCCGACGCTGGCATCTGCCCCCCTTCCAGATATGGAGGCGGCGGCCACCGCGCTGACGGCCTTTGCTCCCGCGGCAGATGAGGCCGATTTCTGCGGCGTGCACTTGGAAGGACGCTATCTGAACCCGACGAAGAAGGGGGCACACGCGACACATCTGCTCGCGCCCCTCAACGCGAAGGAGCTTGACTGTGAGGCCTTTCGCCGTTGCCGCGCTCTGCACATCACGGCGGCCTATGAGCTTGATACCGACGGTAGCTTTGCCGAGGCGGCGAAGGCCATTGGTGCTACGATGGGACTCGGTCACACGGCCGCAACCTACGCCGAGGCCAAGGAGGCTGAGGCCAGAGGAATTTCCTCCTACACGCATCTGTTCAATACGATGCCGCCCCTGCATCACCGCGACGGCGGTACGGTTTGTGCCGCGCTGGAGGGCGACCGATTTGCCGAGCTGATCTGTGACGGCATTCACATCGCACCCGAAATGGTACGTCTTGCGGCACGCATGAAGGGCAGAGAACGCCTCGTGCTCGTATCCGACTCGATGGAGGCCACGGGCTCCTGTGACGGTGAATATTTCATCGCAGGCAATCCCGTTGTCGTTAAGAACGGCAAGGCTCTTACGCCCGAGGGAGCGCTTGCGGGAAGCACGCTGACGCTCGATGTGGCGCTCCGCAACCTGATGCGCTTTACGGGTATGTGTCTTGGCGACGCAGTCAGCTGCTTGACTGCCAATCCCGCCAAGCAGGTCGGCGTTTTTGACCGTGTCGGCTCCATCGCGGTCGGCAAGCAGGCCGATCTGTTGATCCTTTCCGGCGAGAGCGATCCGCATGTGGAGACGGTCGTTCTGCGCGGCGTACTTCGCGCGTGATCGCCATGGAAAAGAAAAAACATACGTCCCTGCCCGCGTGGAGGCAGGAGGCTCAACGACTTTTGCATGCGCGCGGGCGGTTGCTCCGCCTCGCATTGTACGGTATTCTTTCGGTGTTTTTACTGATGCTGCCCTTTGCGCTTTCTATGCACACCGTGAGCTTGCTCAGTCTTACTCCGATCTGGTCGGATACCGTGTTTATGGAGACGATTCTGCCGTATCTTTTGATGATTCCCACCTTTTTGCTCGTGACCTGCCCGTTAACGGTGACGGTTCTGCGGTACGTGGTGGCCGTAGTCAAGGACGAACGCCCTATGCGACGCAAAAAGGGCGGCTACGGACGCGACGTGCTGTTCGGCCTTTTGACGCTCGTTTGGCTGTTGCTGCCGGTCGTGCTCATGCTCGTCGCTTGGACGTTGCCGAGTCAATGGGTGGCAGCAGAGCTTGAGTCGTTTTGGGGAAATCTGCTCGGCATCATGCTGGGGGCGCTTGCCGCAATTACGGTCGGCTCACTCTCTCTGCCGTGGTTTTTCCTGACGCGCCGTCTGTTTTTCGTGCCCTATTATGCAGCGACGGGCTGTACGCTTCGTGAGGCCTTCGGCCGTTCACGTGCAAGATTTTTGGCCGATAAGCCGTTTCCGACTGCCTTTGCTACCTCGTTTTTGGGTTTGCTTGTGCTATCGGTATTGAGCCTCGGCGTGATCCTCATTTTTTACACGTTGCCGCTGGTGTGGACGGCCTACTGCCTCGTCGCATCGGCTCCTCCATCTACGAACGAAAACTCCCCTCGGGGATCGAATGAATAAAAGCAAGGAATGGTTACTGACATGAAAGAAAAGTATTATATCACAACGGCGATCGCTTATGCATCGAAAAAGCCTCACTTCGGAAACACCTACGAGGCGATCATGACGGACGCGATGGCGAGATACAAGAGACAGATGGGCTTTGACGTGTTTATGTGCACGGGTACCGACGAACACGGTCAGAAGATCGAGGATCTGGCGAAGGGGGCCGGCATCACCCCGAAGGCGTACGTGGACAACGTAGCGGGCGAGATCAAGACCCTCTGGGATCATATGAACGTCAACTACGACCACTTTATCCGCACCACCGACGATTATCACGAGGCCGCCGTGCAGAAGATCTTCAAGAAATTCTACGAGCAGGGCGATATATATAAGGGCGAATACGAGGGCTGGTACTGCACTCCCTGCGAATCCTTCTTTACCGAGACCCAGGCGGAGGGTGGCAAGTGCCCCGATTGCGGACGCGCGGTGCAGAGAGCCGAGGAGGAGGCATACTTTTTCAAAATGAGCAAGTATGCAGACAGACTTCTTGCGCATATTGAGTCCCACCCCGAGTTCATTCAGCCCGAGTCGAGAAAGAAGGAGATGGTCAACAATTTCCTGAAGGTTGAAGGCGGTCTGCAGGATCTTTGTGTTTCCAGAACATCTTTCTCATGGGGCATTCCCGTAGATTTCGACCCCAAGCACGTCACCTACGTTTGGCTTGACGCGCTGACCAACTATATTACTGCTATCGGCTTTGATCCCGACAAGACGTACGAGGAACAGAGCGAGAAATTCAAGAAGTATTGGCCAGCCGACGTTCACGTGATCGGTAAGGACATCCTTC
>CAYULZ010000084.1:0-7072 GCA_964445865.1 uncultured Lachnospiraceae bacterium
GCACTGCTTTTGTAGACACAAAAAGCAAAGCCCCGCACGAGGCGGGGCGAGGATTACGATTCCTTTTGTTTGGTAACAATTAACGCTTTTACACGTTCGCAAAGCTGTTCAAATTCCGAATTGCCGTAAAGTGCTTTGAATTCTTTTCCATTCAATTCATCAAGATACTCGCTTGGAAACAAACTATGGCAAAGTATCGTTCCGCCTACTTTGGTTTCTATCAGTATGCATCTTTCTACAGGTGCATCCGGATCGTTATCCCGTGTATCCCAATACTCCTTTGCCTTCCACTCCATCCCCTCAAGGAAACGACAAGATGTTGGTAAAATAATCTCATCTGTAATTTCCATTGCTTTCTCAAAAAGTTGTACTGCCAATTTCAATTTTGAAATTGCATCGTCAAATTCGCTTAAAGCTACGGAGCGTGAAGCAGAATTAAATCCTTGTTCTAAGCGTGAAGCAACCCACATATCTACATTATCGTCTATGGCATCACAACGAAGTATCCTTAGAAAATCTTCTGTAAATTTGTCTGCCGTGTATCTGAATTCCGCATCAGCCCCTCTTTTTAGCAAGTATCTGTGAGAAAACAAGGTGTCAATTGCCACAAATAATTGATATCTCCTTTCCTCTTCAAATTTTTCATAATCTCCGCGTCTCCAATATCTATTAAACAACAAAGCATGCGCAGAACAATCATATGATGTGGTATGCTTTTGTAAAAAATTCTCCAAATGTTCTTCATCTTCAATGGTTGCCATCGTTTGTATAACATGAGGAGACATTGGATTTTTCGTAAAATATGCTTCTGCCAATAAACGCACCTCGGGCAAGATTTGCGGATCACGAAAAGCCCTATCGTTGCCTTCACACAACGGCCGCCATGAAATTTTGCTGTTAATATAATTTCTTCGTATATCACGAAGAAGATCAACAATTTTATCAGCATCGTAATCACGTTTTAAACACTCGCGGCGAAGCTCATCAAATGTTTGAACCGCACGTTTTTCTTTTTCAATTTGAGGCATTCCAAGCAGCTCGTCAACGGTGACGGCAAGCACCTCGGCAATAACAGGGATCAGCTCAAGGTCTGGATAAGTCGTGCCGTTTTCCCAGCGGCTGATCGATTGATATGTTACGCCAAGACGGTCAGCAAGAGCCTCCTGCGTCAAGTCGTTTTTCTTTCGGAAGTTACGTATATTTTCTCCAATTGCAAGTTTCATTTTTTCCTCCTTGTGCAGGTGATTACTTTGCAAAGCATTTCTTTTGTCGACAGCTATATTATACAGCAAACAAATTACGAAATCAATAACGCATTGCGAGAGAAAAATTATCAGCATGTGTTATATCAAAAAGCGCACCTGCTTTATTACAGGTGCGCCTTACGGTTTTTTGTTAGCCTTTATCATACATAAAATTCGTTCAATGCCTGCTTGCCCGCATCGGTGACAGGACGGATCCAACGCCCCGAACGGTGATACAGCAAGAAAAAGATCAGCTTTGGCAAATCCTCTGCCAGATACATGATGGCATACACCGTCAAAAAGGGCAAGCCAAGCACGTTGGCAGCAACGTAAGTGAGGGGAACCGATATCAGCCAGAGCACGACCAGCTCCACCACCATACTCACCGTGGTATCCCCGCCCGGTCGAAAGATACCGACGACCGTCAGATAAGAAAAATTACGAACGACCGTCCACACGGCATATATGATGAGAAGCTGCTGTGCCGTCGTCACGGTATAAGCCGAAATGTTGCTTCCCAGATTAAACACGGAAACCAGGGGAGCGCGCAAGCAAATAATGATGGTACCAATCACCACAGACATGGCTGGCATCAAGAGCAAAAAGCGCTTGGAATCGCGGATCGCGTGGCGGATCTCCCCTGCTCCGATCGATTTTCCCACCATGACGCAGCAAGCGTTACAAAGTCCCATAAAGAAGCAGAAGGCGATGTTTTCAAAGGTCTTGACAATGGTAATGGCGGCGTACTCCTCATGTCCCATGTTGGCAAAAATCACGTTGTAAGCAACCGTTCCCAGTCCCCACATTGTTTCGTTGATGATAACGGACGTTGTCTTTTTGAAAAACTCGACAAGATGCCGTCTGCCAAAAGAAAATTCACGCATCGGCGCTACGAGGATATTTTTTCTTGCCACAGAAAATGCAATCAGCAAGATTGGACCGAGCCACGACGAAATGGCCGTTGCGATGGCTGCGCCCTTGACACCGAGGCCTGCGGGAAAAATCAAGAGATAGTTCAAAACCACGTTAGCCGCGGCCGAGATGCCCGTCACCACCATTGGGAGCTTCGGTTGCTCCAAGGAACGGAGCGCCGCGCCCAGAATATTGGTCAGCGCCATCGCGGGATAGGAGATACAAGCGAAGCGCAAATAGGTTGCGCCCTCGCGAACGATCTGCTCGTTTTGATTGAAAATACGCACGATCTGCTCGGGAAACAGTGCTGCCGCGACGAGGAAGATTACAGACAAGACCAGCCCCGCACAAACGGCAATGCCAACTGTGCGGCGAATCCCCTTGATGTTCCCGTCACCCCAATATTGGGAGACAAACACCGAGGCACCCGAGGCAATGCCAAACACGGCCATGCTGAACAGCCAACTCCACTGCCCCGCCATACCCGTAGCAGAGAGCGGAATGTCGCCAAGCTGCCCCACCATCAGCGTATCCACAAGGCTAAACGAAGCAGAAAGCATGTTCTGCAAGGCGATTGGAATCGCAAGGACGATCATGGATCGCCAAAAGGCTTTGCTGCCCAAGGACAGCGGAAGCTTATTGTGATTGATATGGATTTTAGACATGTCCGTTACCTTTCTGCATAGCCAAATGTAAAACGTCATGCGTATCGAGGTAGTCGATCAAGTCCCCGATGACACCCTCGCTATGGTGGCATAAATGAAGCTTGCAGATCTGCTTGACGCTATCCACGGCATTGTCGGGACAGCAGGGCAGATCGGCCATGCGGTGCATCGCAACATCGTTGTCATAATCGCCGACGGTACAAAGCACTACGGGGTAGGAAAACGTTTGGGCAAGCATTTCAGAAAGCAGCGCGGCCTTGGTTCTTCCCTTCACCTGCACATCGAGCAACGTCGCATCCGAGGGCGCCATTTCAAGCTCGTCGGCAAAGTCCCGCTCCATGGCCTTCCAAAGGGCGGAAATCTGATCAGCATCGCCGCGCAGACCCATCTTATACACACCGAGCTTCTCCCATTCCGAGACGGGGAGAAAATGAAAAAAGTTTTTCATAAAGCCGTAATCCCTGCGGATATACGGATTGCTGTCGTCCTCGGCCAGCATGCTGTTCGGGGAGGAAGCACGCGGTGCAACTGCGGGAAAATAACGCTTCAGATAGTCACAGATACGCAAAACAAGCTCATGTGGCATCCGATACTCCTCCACCGTACGCGCATGTGCAAAATCATACAGGCACGTACCGTTCGCCGTAACGGCAGGCAGGTTCAAAAGATCGGTCGGATACGGAATCCGCCCCTCGATCTGATAGGAGCTGCGGCCGCTCGCGATGGTAAAATGGCCGCCGTTTTCGATAAAATAGCGAATGCGATCGCGATTACGCGCGTCGCCCGCTTCATTTCTGGCAAGCAGCGTGCCGTCCAGATCACTCGCGATCACAATATGATCAAAACGTTTCATCGTTCGGTTTCCTTCCTCAAAATCTCCAATATGTTTTCAAAATTCTCAGGAGCCTTGGCGCAAAAGCGCATGGCCTCCTTCGTGCGCGGATGGGTCAGGTGAAGCTCGGCGGCAAAGAGGCACTGCCCCGCGATCCACGCGCGGTGACGCGCCTCGAAGGCCGTGCCGTTTCCACCGTAGACGGAATCACCGAGCAACGGATGGCCGAGCGAGGCCATATGCACGCGGATCTGGTGCGTACGTCCCGTTTCGAGCTCACAGCGGATATGCGTAAAGCCGCCGAAGCGCTCGACGACCGACCAATGCGTCACGGCGTTGCGGCTCCGCATGGCAGGGTCGCGAATGATCGCCATGCGCTTGCGGTCAATGGGATGCCGTCCAATCGGTGCGTCAACCGTTCCACGATCGGTTTTGAAGTTACCGAGAACGATGGCATCGTAGATGCGCGAGACCTTATGCTCCTTGATGTCGGCCGCCAAGGACAGATGGGCGTCGTCGTTTTTGGCAACGACGAGCAGGCCTGCCGTGTCCTTATCGATGCGATGCACGATGCCGGGGCGGATCACGCCACCGATACCCGAAAGGCTATCCCCACAATGATAAAGGAGCGCGTTGACGAGCGTGCCGTCGGGATTGCCCGGTGCAGGGTGAACAACCATACCCTGCGGCTTATTGACGACGACGATATCCCCGTCCTCATAAACAATATCGAGAGGGATATTCTGCGCCACGGCCTCGGTCGGCTCGGGTGCGGGCAAGGAAACGTCAAAGGCATCGCCCGCGCGTAGCTTATAATTTTTGGTGGGAGTCGTCCCGTGCAGGGTAACGTTTTCCTCCTCGATCAAGCGCGAGGCGGCAGAGCGAGTGCATCCAAGGCGCTCTGAGAGAAAGACGTCGAGACGCTTTCCCAAATCCAAAGAATCGGAGGCGACCGATATCGTCTCACCGCCCTCGATGATCTCATCGCGATCGCCGTATTCCATACCGTCACCTCCGATTGTATTTATTCTTCCGTTTTTTGATCGCTGTCCGTATTCTCTTCCATAGGCGTATCTGTCTCCGAGGGCACCGTTTGATTCTTGGCACGCGCCTCCGCGATCAACGAGATCACACACCACGTAAGCAGAATGGCGCCGCCTACGCACACACAGGCATCTGCTACGTTAAATACCCACGGCCAAATCTCGGGAACGAGATAAAAGTCGAGAAAATCCACCACGTAGCCGAGGCGCACGCGGTCGATCATATTGCCGATTCCACCGCCTGCGATCAGGGCAATGGCTGCACACGCCCATTTGCTATCGGGCGGCCATTTCCATAAATAGAGCAACAGAGCGACGATGGCCACAGTCGAAAGCACCATGAACACCCAACGCTGATCCGAGAAAATACCGAAGGCCGCGCCCTCATTCTCCACGTAGGAGAACCGAAACACGCCTTCCCATATGACAAACGGCTCCGCCGGGTCGAGATAACGCACGATCAGCCACTTGCTGACCTGATCGACGAACACCGAGCCAAGCATGATCAAAATCCAAATAAGCAAGGCAAGCTCCTTTTTTAACAGAGTCTTTTACAGATATTTTTGCGCCTCCAGACGGAAGCGTCCTTTTTTGGTCTGCTCCGAGACCGAAAGAATACGATAACGGCCGTAGCCGCGCACCGAGAGGATCGAGTCGGCAGCCACCGTGCGGTCGGGGCGCTCCTCCCTCTCAAAATTCAGCTCCACGAGTCCGCTTTCCACCGCCGCCTTGGCACGATCGCGCGACAAGCGGCACAGAGCCGCCACCACGCCGTCCAAACGCGGGGACGCGAGGGTATCGTGAATATCCAAGAACCGCCGTTCGGGAATCACGACCTCGGCAAGCAACATGCGTACGACCTTGACTGTATCGTTCCCCACCTTGTGCCATTCCTGCAACAAAAAGGGGACGATCGTCTCGTCGCAAAACACGAGGGCATCTCCCCCGTCCGTAACCAAAATGTCTCCGACCACGCTTCGCTCAAGCCCCAAGCCGAGCAACGAGCCGAGATAGGAACGATGATCGAGCTTACCGTAGCCGCTCCCCGTCACCCGCAGACAAGCCATGCGGCTTTCATAGCCGAAATCGACCAGAAGCGAAGGGAGCGACGACTCCTCCTCGGTTTCCATATAAGCGGGCAGCAGATAGGGTCGGCACCGTTCAGCCTCCGGATAGCCGCCAAACATTCGATGCAAAATATGCGCACCCGTCAGATACTGCGAGGCAAGATAGCCCTCTCTCGGCGAAAGAAAGGGGCCGACCGCCATCTCGCCGCGCTCGGCTCTTTGCGCAAGATCATCCAGTCGTGCGATCAGCGCACCGTCCTCCTTCCTTTGCTCCATCTTACGGCAAAAAAATGAGAATAACGGTAATCAAAAGATAAGAAACCATGAACGAAACGTCCACGGGCAATCCTTGAAACCAGCCCATCTTCTCAAACAGACGGCGAATGGGATAGACGAAGGGCTCGGTCACGGAACAGACGAAATCTACAAAGCGATTGTCGATCGGAAACCACGACAGGATTGCACGAACCAGCATGGCGATCTGAATAAACGACAAAAGCAATGTCGCCGCATTTTTTATAACAAAAATCAAAAGCTCCATAACACGCCTCCTTCCACGTATGATACGTACAAAAAGCTGTGCCGCGCCGGGAGAAGCCAACGCGGCACATGTCTTTTATGTTTGGGTTCAGTTTCCTACCATAGCCTCGATGCTGCTGACATCGACGTTCTTGGGAGCAACCACGATGGTGGTCTTACCAACCTTTGTCATCAGACCGCCAACCACGTAGGTAGCGCCCGACAGATAGTCGAGAAGACGAACTGCCTGCTCGCGCGCCATGTTCTCAATGTTGAGAAGCACGGTGTTGCCATTCATCAGAAATCCTGCGATCTCTGCGGCATCCTGATAGCCCTTCGGATTCATAATCTTCAGTGCAGCGGCACCCATGGGGGGAACTGCCTCTGCGGGTGCAGGTGCGATGGGAGCATCGAAGCCGCCCTCCTCAAAGGTCTCGTCAGCCGCCTCGTCGAAGCCGCCCTCCTTGTAGTAGGAATCGTTTTCGAAATCTCCGTATTCGTTGGCCTTGCGTGTAAACTTAAACATAGTAAACATCCTCCGCTTTTTTTACTTTTATATTTATTTTTATTTTGCGAACAAACCTCTTCCGATCCGAACGATATCGGATCCGCAAGCGATTGCTTCTTCAAAGCTCTCGCTCATTCCCATAGAAATGATGGGGCTACTTATATTATGCAGTTTTTTTGTCCAAATGTCAAGGACTTGCGCGTAAGTTTGTGAAAAATATTTTAAATAATCGTCTTTTTTCTCACATTTTGGCGCCATCGTCATAAATCCGCGGTGCCGCAG
>CAYULZ010000085.1:0-6911 GCA_964445865.1 uncultured Lachnospiraceae bacterium
ATCAGCTACCCTGCCCTGTGAAGCCCGGACTTTCCTCACGGTAATACCTTTCGGCGCCATACCGCGCGGCCGTTCGGCAAAGTTACCTTATTATTATAGCACAAGCGCCCCCGATTGTCAAGGATCGGGGGCGCTGTTTTTTTAGTTTCCGTTCGCCTCTTCCGACGTAACCAACAGCCGACGCATTTGCGGTGTTTTGAACAAAAGGATCGAGCCGATCGTGGTAAAGATGATTTCGGGCAACATGTACGCACCGTTATACAGAAGGCTATACAGCCATGTATTATCGGTAGAGAAGCCATTCCAAAGCTCACCGAAGGAGTGGAAGATCGCCACGCCGCTGACATAATGGAATGCGAAGCGCAGGCAAAGTGCCAACACGACGCCACCGATGATCCCCGTCATCTTCTTATTACCGAACAGGCCCGCCAGACACAGCACGCTAAAGGCACCGATGTAGTCAAGAAGCATGCAGGCGATAAGTGCCGTGGGCGTTAAGCCCCAACCGAAAAGGCCGTCCACAAGGATCCCCTGCCCCAACTGAATGACCGCGTACACGAAGGAGACCGCCAAGCCGCGTCCCACACCGTAGCGCAGTGCAAACACGACAATGGGGAGCATGGAAAGGACGGTGATCGATCCGCCCCACGGGAACTGTACGATCTTCAAAAAGCTGAGGACCGTAGCAAGGGCGACCATGACGGCGCCCTCTACCAGCATTCTGGTCTTTGTGTTTTTCATAGAAACACCTCCGAAAAAAATTCAAAAACCGCACGGAAATCCCGTGCGGTTTCAATTCTTTTTCTGTATGCATCCAGAATTTGAAAATCTCCCTACGCCGGCATGATCCGTATCAGGTTAAAGGGTTCGGCTCGCGCCATCTCAGCCCATAAAGGACACCCCTGATTTCTATGCGGTTTTTGTGATGCTATTATAGCACGCTTTTTTGGTGCTGTCAAGTGTTTTTTCGATTTTAATAGTGCAAATTCGGAGACACGTCCTTCATGCTGATCCCCTCGTAGGCCTTTTCGTCCACCTCGACGAGTTCCTTGTATTTGCGCAAATAATCGATCAGAAGAACATCCTCAAGGTTACTGATAAAGGTAGCAAAGGAATCCTCGTTGGATTCGTCGGCATAAGCTCCCTCATCGTTTTCATAGCGCATCAGCACGTGAAAGCCATTGTCCGAGCGAATCAAACGAATCTCGCCCACGTCCATATCAAAGAGAGCCTCGACGACCTCGGGAGAATCGTAAGCGCTATCCTCGGTCAGATAAATGCCGTTCGGATAGAGCTGCATGCCCTTATCCTCGCTGTACACATACTTTCCCTCGTCGTTCTTTTCAGCAAGAAGTGCGTCAAACAGACCGGCGTCGCCGTATTTTTTGCCATCCTTTTCCTCAACTACCGCCTTGGCAAGTGCTTCGTTTGCGCGGTCGATCACGAGACGGATCTCCTGCTCGGTCATATCCTCCGTCTTGGGATAGCCGTCCGAGCCCGTCACCACCTTCTCGTTCCCCTCCTCGTCGGTTTCGGTCACAAAACGATAGGTGTAGAAAAACAGATGCTTAAAGCGACGATAATTGGCTTGATAGTACTCCTCCTTAAGGTCGGCACCGATCTTCGAGCCGTCCGAGCCAAAGAGGTCGTCGCGCAGATATTCGATCTTGGCTTCGATGATCTTCGCCTCGCGGAGCACATCGTAGTTCGCACCGTACTCGGCAAGCTTGGCATTAAACTCGGTCTTGGAGCCATCCCACTCGTTGTCGATGATCTCCTGAAGCTCGGCGTCAATGGCATCGATCGTTTCGTCGGGCAGCTCAAGGCCACGTTCGCGGAACAGATGCAGAGCAGCCGCATAGGTCTTGACGTTATCGAGGATTTGATCGGTATAAAAATCGTCGTAGGTCTTGCCGTCGGTATCCATGAGCGTTTCCCAGAAGGAATCCATACGAGCCGATTCGCCGTACGCGGCACTCGAAATCAAATAGCCCTTCATACGCGAGAGGAACAGATAAAACGTATTGACCGTGATCTTTTCCTTTTCGAGCTTCAAAAGTGTTTTCCCCTTGGCGGCACAGCCCGTAACGGCGGCCATTACCAAGACAAGGGCCAGCAAAAGCGCGATATATTTTTTCAGTTTCATGTGTTTTCCCTTTCCTTTGGTATCTTGTTACCATTATACCGCACAGCGCGCGGTTTGTCTACCCCTGCACCACGGAATTTACAATTTTATAATCATTTTATCAATTTATCAATATTATAAATATTCCTTAAGGATTTCCGCATACCGCAAAAACAGTCCGTGCAAGAGCTCGGGCACGCGGTCGCCCTTCTGCTTGCGGATCGCCACGGTGGGGTGCTCCGACATCAGCACACGAATGCGCCCCTTATACTCGTCCGACAGATCCGACCAGACCTCAAAATCGAAGGTGGAGGGATTGACGCGAATCTCGCTCGCCTCCTCAATGATCGAGGTAATGCCGCACTTCATGGCGGCCGAGCGAACGAGCGCGATGGTCAACAGGTCGAGCGTGGGACGCGGTACATCGCCGTAACGGTCGATCAGCTCGTCGATGATATCGTCGCGATCCTCCTTGGTCTCAAGCATAGCGATACGCTTGTAAAGTCCCATACGCTGGGCAGAATACGGCACGTATTTTTCGGAGATGAAGGCGTCGCAACGCAGCGTGACGGTGCACTCCTGCTTTTCGGGCATCTTCTCTCCGCGCTCCTCGAGGACGGCCTCGTTGAGGAGCTTGATATAGAGCTCGTATCCGACCGCATCCATATGACCGTGCTGCTCGGCACCAAGCAGGTTGCCCACGCCGCGAATTTCCATGTCGCGAATGGCGATCTTAAAGCCTGCGCCAAACTCGGCGTATTCGCGGATCGCCTCGAGACGCTTCGTGGCGATCTCGTTAACGACCTTATCCTTCGGATAGGTAAAGTAAGCATAGGCGCGGCGCGGTGAGCGGCCGACGCGTCCTCGGATCTGATGAAGCTGAGAGAGGCCGAGGCGCTGGGCGCCCTCGACGATCAGCGTATTGGCATTCGGGATATCGACGCCCGTTTCGATGATCGTCGTACAGACGAGCACGTCGATCTCACCCGCAAGCATCTCACTCCAAATGTCCTCAAGCTGCTCCTTATCCATCTTGCCGTGCGCGACGGTGATGCGTGCCTCGGGAATGGCCTTGGCAATTCGGGCGGCGCAGGAATCAATGCTGTCGACGAAATTGTGCAGATAAAAGACCTGACCGCCGCGGCGAAGCTCGCGGCGAATGGCCTCGGTCACGATCAGCTCGTCGTGCTCGAGGACGTAGGTCTGCACGGGCAGTCGCTCGCCGGGTGCCTCATCGAGCACCGAGATGTCGCGGATACCGCCCATGGCCATGTTCAGCGTTCGCGGAATGGGAGTCGCCGTCAGCGTCAGCACGTCGACGTTCTCGGCCATCTGCTTAAGCTTTTCCTTTTGGGTAACACCGAAGCGCTGCTCCTCGTCGATGACGAGCAAACCAAGGTCGTGGAATTCGATATCCTTGGAAACGAGTCGATGCGTGCCGATGATAATGTCGGTCTCACCGCGCTTGAGCTTACGCAGGGACAGCGCCTGCTGCTTGGGCGTGCGGAAGCGTGAGATCATATCGACGTTGACCGAGAAGGCGCGCATGCGGCTCGAAAAGGTCTGGAAATGTTGGAGTGCGAGAAGCGTGGTCGGCACGAGCACGGCGACCTGCTTGCCGCCGAGCACGGCCTTATAGGCGGCGCGCATCGCGACCTCGGTCTTGCCGAAGCCGACGTCGCCGCAGAGCAGACGGTCCATCGGGCGTGGCGCCATCATATCCTCCTTGATGTCCTCGATCGCGGCGAGCTGTGCGTCGGTCTCCTCGTATTCGAAGCCCGCCTCGAAGTCGGCCTGCAGATCGTCGTCCTCGGGAAAGGCAAAACCCGGACGGCGATAGCGCTCGGCATAGAGCTTGATCAGATCCTTGGCGATATCCTTGACCGAGGCCTTGGTTCGCGCCTTCGTTCGATTCCATTCATTGCCGCCAAAGCGGGACAGCTTGACAAGGCCGTCGTCGGCGTGTGCGCCGATATACTTGGACACCATGTCGAGCTTGTCGACGGGTAAAAAGAGGCGGTCACTGCCCGCATAGCGGATGTTGATATAATCGCGGCTGACACCGTCGACCGTTAGGTTTTCAATGCCCATATATTGGCCGATGCCGTGGATCTCGTGCACAACGAAATCGCCGACCTCAAGGTCGTTATAGGACAGAATGGTTTGGGTACCGTCCTTCTTTTTGCGACGGCGCTTCAGCTTGCCGCCCTCGCGGAGTGCCCCCTCACGGCTCTCAGGTGCGGTGGAAAGCACGGCAATACGGGGCGTGGTCATCTCGTAGCCGCGGATATATTGCCGCCATTTGACGAGAATGACGTTCTTCGGCAGCGTTTCGACGGTATAGTCCCCTTCCTCGGTCTCGACAACGGCGGAAAAGTCCTTCTCGACGAGCAGGGTGCAAAGGTTCTTGGCGGCCGCCTCATTCTCGGCAGTCAGAATCACGCGATATCCGCCGCGACGGTAGCCCTCAAGATCCTCGCAAAGAAGCGTAAGGTTCTCGCTATACGACACCATATGCTTTGAGCGGAAGGTAAACATACCCGCGAGCCGCTTACCCGAAAGGCCTTGACCGAGCGAGTCGAAATGCACGGTCACGCAGACGGAAAGAAAGTTGTCAAAATAGCTCTGGGGCTTGGCATAATCGGTATATTTCGGTGCGATCGTGCCCGCCTCGAGCAGCTCCTCAGCCGTTTGCGCGAGGTGCCATTCGGAGGCCTTGATACGCTCGTAGCAGGCCGTCGTGCCGCGCATGAATACGGTGCTCTGACGGCTGAAATAATCGAGCAGGCAGGTGCGCTCGGGGTAAATGAGCGTGATATATTTGTCGGCGAAATGAATGTCACCACCCGCATCGATGGCCGCGATCTCGGACGCCATTTCTGTCATGGCGCGCTCGTCATGACTCTTGCCGAACCAGCTTTGAATGGCCTTTTTGATCTCGGTGCGGCATTCATCGGTGATAAGCAGCTCGCGCGCGGGAGAAAAATCGACGCGGTCAAGTGTGACCGTCATGCGCTGTGTCTCGGCGTCGAACATCTCCATACGGTCGATCTCGTCGCCGAACAGCTCGATACGGAAGGGATACGAGCCGACCGTGACCTGCTTATCGATATCGGTATAGCGCGCACTCGGCGGCCACACATCAAGAATGCCGCCACGCATGGCGAACTGTCCGGGGGCATCGACCAGCTCGACATGCGCGTAGCCGGTGGAAACAAGCTTCTCGGCCAACACCGACGGCTCGATGGTCGTCTCGCCGTATTCAATACCGAAATTCGCATCCATCAGCCGGTCGGGCGGAATGGTATAGCCGAGGGCGGCATCGGGGGTCGTCACGATCGCGTCGTACTTGCCCTCAAGGATCCCAGACAACACCTTTAGCCTCTCATGCTCGTACTCATGGGAGGCTACAATGTTATAAAAGGTCAGGTCGCGCCCGACGAAAAAGGCGACGCGCAGACCAAACTGTCGGAGAAAGTTTTTGAGTCGCACACATTCCTTTTCATCCGAGCAGATGAGCAGCACCGCACGCCGATCCTTTTCCTTCAGATCCTCGATCAGAGAGGCATAAACGGCGTCGGTCGCGCCGTCGCAAAGCCCCGCGACGGCAATGGGGAGAAGCGTGCGCGCGCTTTTCTGCGATTCGATCAGCTTCCTCAGCTGCAGATATTCGCCGTCGGCTCGCACGCAATCGGTCAGTATATTCATGCTATCCTCGTTTCCAAAAAATCAAAAACGGTTATTTCGCGTTACAGATCTGCATCGCGCCCTCGACGTCGCCCGCGAGCATTTTTTCAAGTCCTGCGGCGAGTGTCGGAAGGCTGTCCTTCAGCGCCTTCAGCTCCTCGTCCGAGAAATGAGAGAGCACCCAATCGGCAAGGTCGTAGTCGCGGCTCGGCTTCTGTCCCACGCCCATTTTGATGCGCGGATATTCGTCCGTGCCGAGGTGCTCGTTCAGGCTCTTGAGTCCGTTGTGACCGCCCGCACTTCCCTTTCTCCGCACGCGAAGCCGTCCGGGATCAAGGCTGATATCATCCGACATCACGATGACGTGCGCGGCATCCAGCTTATAAAAGCGCATCGCCTCGCCAACGGCCTCGCCCGACAGGTTCATAAAGGTCTGCGGACGCATGAGAAGCACGTGAGCACCGCCGATCGTCGCCTCGCCCACAAAAGCCTTGAAGCGTGCGCGGTCGGTGCGTGCGCCGTATTTTTCGCAAAGATAATCCAACGCCAAAAAGCCCGCATTGTGGCGGGTGGTAGTATATTGTGCGCCGGGATTGCCAAGTCCTACCACAAGATATGTGATCGGTCCTCCGCTTCCCTCACGCTTGGTTTCGATCTGTCGAAACAAGTCAAAAATGTTTGCCATGAGTACTCCTGCTTTTTAATCTCTTTCAACTAACAATTATATTATAAAACCGCAAAAAAATCAACCGCATTTGGCGGTTTTGATTTGTGTTCACACAAAATTTACATTTAGCAGCATGGGATTTTTTTGAAATAATATGGTCATTTATCAAAGAATATGGTATAATAAAGAGTACTCTGTGCGGAGAGGAAATGTTTTCCACCGCGCGGCGTGCTTAGGTTGTCAAAAATTTTATTTTAATACGGAGGTATTTACCAATGGCAAAGAAGTATTGCTACCTCTTCTCCGAGGGTAACGCAAACATGCGTGAGATCCTTGGCGGTAAGGGCGCAAACCTCGCAGAGATGACCAATATCGGTCTTCCTGTTCCCCAGGGCTTTACTATTTCTACCGAAGCCTGCACACAGTACTATG
>CAYULZ010000086.1:0-6862 GCA_964445865.1 uncultured Lachnospiraceae bacterium
GGGAGGCCTGTCCCTACAGAGGTTAACACAAACCGATTGGCTTGCGGGTCGTCGAGGCGCCGACCCCTGCCGAGGTCAGAGAAATCCGCTCGGTTCGTCATTCTACATAAAACGAAAGGGACCGATTGGGATGTGGGGCCCAATCGGGGACGGAACGAAGGCATAGAAAAAGGAGCATACGACGTCGTACGCCCCATTTTATTTTTTGAAAGTTTTTTGGGGAGTTTGAGGGGCTTTTTTGCAAAAAAGCCCCTCAAGATATACCCCAACACAAACTATCTTCACGCACCGAGCATGGCAGCGCCGATGATACCGGCGTCGTTGCCGAGCTTGGCAATGCGAAGCTCGGTGATAGCGGCCATATCGCCGCCGTACTGCTCCTTACGCACAAGCGGCAGCAGTGAATCGATCAGCGACTGGCCCTCACCCGAGACGCCGCCGCCGAGCGAAATGACCTCGGGCTGGAAGATATTGATAATGGTAGCAAGACCCGACGCGAGGTACTTGATGTACTTGTCGTAGACCTCCTTCGCGGCCTCGTCGCCCGCGCGCATCGCATCACAGGCCGTGCGGCCGCTGACCTTCTCGGCCTTCAGCATCAAGGAGTCGCGACCCGTAGCACGGCACTCCTCGATCTTCTCACGCGTCATACGAATGAGCGCAGTCGCAGAGGAATAGGCCTCCCAACAACCGCGGCGACCGCACGCGCAGGGCACGCCGTCGACCTCGATCACGATATGACCGAGCTCGCCCGCGGCCGAGTTAAAGCCCGCGTAGATCTGTCCGTCGATGATGATACCGCCGCCGACACCCGTGCCGAGCGTGATCATCACGCTGTTTTTCGTTCCCTTTGCCGCGCCTGCAACGGCCTCACCAAAGGCGGCGGCGTTCGCGTCGTTGGCGATCTTCACGCAGGAAACGCCCGTCTTTTCGGACAGCAGTCCTGCAAGCGGAAAGTCGCGGAAGGGCAGATTGCAGGAATAGACCACCTTGCCCGTATTCAGGTCGGCAATGCCCGGCGTCGCAATGCCGATGCTGGCCACGTCAGAGATCGAGATACCGTTCTCCTCACAGAGAGACAGGCAGACGGCCGCCATGTCGGCGACGATCGCCTCGCCGGGGCGCTCGGCGAGCGTAGGGGTGGATTTTTTGGCAACAAGCGCCATATTTTCATTGACCAATCCAACGGCAATGTTCGTGCCGCCAAGATCTACGCCGATTCGATACATAATCAATTCCTCCGTAAGGTATATGAGATTACGTTTATTATACGACTTTTGAAAGAATAAGTCAAGGGATATCGTGCAGATTTCGAAAAACTTCCGGCAAAAGAGACGGGGATCCGCATTCATTGATACCAAGAGGACGGCATCCGAAGCTCGGAGCCGTCCTCTGTTTTTGTCATTTCGTTGCGGTTACGCCTTTGTCATTGTCACATGCTGTGTCGTGGCTGTATAGCTTACATGCACGACACCGCCAAGCTCGACGCTATACAGACGGAGCGTCACCGAATAGGTCAGCGTACCGAACCGTCCCTGTTCGCCGTTCTTGTAGCTGACACGGATCTCACGAATGTCCTCCTCCGTTACGTCGAACTGCCACAGCACGTCAAAAAACATCGAAAGATCACACGAGGTGAGGGTTGCGCAATATCCGTCCTCGGTTTCCTCGATGTGGGAAAGAAGGGCCGCGTCCAGGGCAATCGGCTCAACGGTCATGCGAAGGAGCTCCTTGGCCTCCACGTCAGTCATATCCATCGGGAAGCCGTCCATCTCATATACTCCGTTGGCATAGGTCGTCCGTGTGCCATACGAATCCTCAACCACAAACGAGTATCCCTCCTCGGTATTCTTCGAGGAGATGTCATACGTCTCGATGACCGTATCCTTGACGTTGTTCGGATCGGTGACTTCGGTCACGCTTTTGAAGAGATACGACGCCGACTTGGCATCGATCAGCTGATTTTGCTTGTCAATGATCTGCGCGAAGGCGACGAGATCGCCGACGTCGCGATACGAGCTCATATTCACAGTGATCGGCTCAGTGTTATTAAAATCCTTGAAATCGGCTTGCATCGTAAAGGACGACGCGCTCTCGCCCTCATCGAAAACGAGTGCCAACTGCATTTGGATCGGCAACAGATCGTGGCGGAAGGTCGCGCTCATAGTGACGTCGATCGGATCCTGATCAAACAGATACATCATCTCGCCCAGAGCTCCGCCGATTGCCTTCATAGCCTCCTCGGTAAAGCCCGAAAAGCTCACGCGATAGCCTTCGCTGATCCATTCAAAGGTCACGGTTTCGCAATCGCCCATTTCGACCGTCGGCGCAAGCGTTTCGTCCGCACCGCTCGTCAACGCATAGTAGGTTTCCCATTCATCGGCCGAATGAGCGGCGTATACCCCGTTTTTGCTTTCGTCATCGGACATGTACTCGAAGATCTTGCCGTCGGCGTAGCCCTTCTTGGCGGTCTCTGTGAATTCGACCATGTCCATGCCCTCACCCATCTGCGAGCGTGTCACGGTTTCCTGCAAATAAAAGGGCTGGGTGGTATCGCTGCCCTTGACAACTCTGAGCTTGATCGTGCCGTCGGCCGACATGCGGTAGCCCATGATCTGCGTAACAAGGGAAACGGTGGACTCGGTCGTGTAAGAGGAAACGTCAAAATCCTCGTCATACATCTTGTTCCACAAAAAGATAGCCTTTTCCTCGTTCGTCTTGCCGTTGAGCAAGCTCGACGCGTTGCCGCTTCCCGAGCCGTCAGGCGTGCCCGATGGCGTATCGGTTGACGGTGTGCTTGCGGGGGGCGTGTCGTTCGAGGAAGCAGGATCCTTGGTTTGGCAGGCTGCCATCGAAAGCAAAAGTGCAACGACGCAAAACG
This sequence comes from uncultured Lachnospiraceae bacterium, assembly GCA_964445865.1. Classification (GTDB taxonomy): domain Bacteria; phylum Bacillota; class Clostridia; order Oscillospirales; family CAG-272; genus HGM12713. The sequence goes on from CAYULZ010000086.1 coordinate 2,882, forward strand.
CGCCCATCAGTTTTTTGGCGAATGGTTTCATGTGTACCTCCTTTTTGGGGCGCATCGGTGTATCGGAAAAGCCGTGTCGTACCCCTTTTTCCCTATTTTATATTTTTACGCAGGGTAAAAGTCAAGGTTTTTGGGGAACTTTTTGAAAAAAGTTCCCACGCCCTCAAAAACTTTCAAACAATTTTTATGTACCGTGTGTACCGTTCGTTTTCTACGGACGGAACGAGGGCATAGAAAAAGAAGCGTACGACATCGTACGCTCTCATTTTATTTTTTGAAAGCTTTTGCAGGGGTGTGGGGGTGCTTTTCTCGAAAAGCACCCCCACAAAAAACTCCCCAACACAAACATTCTCAATACGTTCCGCTATCCAGCATCCAGACGCCGTCCTGCAGGATCATGGTAAGCTTGACCGTCTCGCGGCGGTTAGGCGTGCTTTCGAGATAGGATTCGACCTCGATCGTGACGAAATTCTTCCGCTTCGGGCTCACGATCTGGGCGGTGGAGAGGTCAAAGATGCGCTTGCCGTTCACAAGCGGCTCATAGGTGTTCGATTTCATCAGCGACACCGTACCAAGATCGTCGGTATGCTCGAAATAACGCGCCGACAAATTCTTCAGGCCTTCGTCATCGTTCAGCGCCGTACCTTCAAAAAGCGCCTGGTAGATCGCCGCCAGGTACTCCTTCGAATAGACCTTCTCGGCCGCCTCCTTCATCGATGCGATCGACAGATACGCTGCGTCCTTGCGCACGTAGTCGTAGTCCACGGGGTCGCTGTCGGTGTAATAAAAATCGTAGGTCGGCTCGGTATACGGGATCTCATAGGCGTAAACGCTTTGCGCTGCGTTCTCATAGACCGCCTCGCGCGTCGGATCGGGCGCGGAGAGCACCTGCACGTAGGTGTAGCCGACGTCCGACATACGGTGCGCGACCACGCGGCCGAGCGTCTCGTCGGTCAGCTCGTAATAATAGGTGATGGTCCCCGCCGTTTCGTCCTTCTGCATCACGACCTCGTTCGCCGCAGTCTTTTCATGCGTATAATCGACGGCGTAGGCGTACAGCCCCTTCTCGGTATCCGACCAGATCGCCTCGCGCGACGTGTCGGGTACGGTCAGCACCTGCGCAAAGGAATAGGTCAAATTCGTCACACGATACGCGATCACGCGGCCGAGTCCCTCGTCGGAAAGCTCGTAGTAATAGGTTACGCGCCCACCGTTATTTTCTCGCAGAACCTGCATGTCGTTTTTCGGATCGCTTACGCGCTCGTACGTCGGCAAGCCCTCGCCGAAAAACAGCTCATTGATCTCGTACGACGCCTCGATCAGCTCGGCAAGGCGTCCCTCAATCTCCGAAAATTCGGGGGGCTTGCCGCACGACGTCAGGCTCGCGGTCAGCATCAAAAGCGTGAGTATCAGGGCAATCAGTTTTTTCATAGGTACTCCTTTGGTTTTTTCTTGAGAAGCTTTTTGTTTTTCTTGAGGGGCTTTTTTGAAAAAAAGCCCCTCAAACTCCCCAAAAAACTTTCAAACAATTTTATTTTATACCATGTGTTCCGTTCGCTTTCTACGGACGGCACCGTCCCCGCAACCGGGCCCCATGTCCCAGCCGCGGGGCGTTTGGTTTTATGTAGAAACACACGCCGAGCGGATTTCTCTAACCTTGGTAGGGGTCGGCGCCTTCGACGACCCGCGAAACCAAACGCATATATCCCACCGAACGGCGAGGAAAAACCGCCTCGTCTCGGGTCGTCGTGGGCGCCGACCCCTACCGAGGTTTTGTCATATCGTTTCGTTGCAACCCCCGTAGGGGCGACCATCGGTCGTCCGCAAAAGGAAACGAATATAACATGCCAAACGGCGAGGAAAAACCGCCTCGTCTCGGACAGTCCGGGAGGCCTGTCCCTACAAGGCTGTGAGGTATTGTCTCGTTGTACCTCGGTAGGGGAGGGCCTTGGTCCTCCCGCAAAAGGAAACGTCCCACAACTGGGAATTGGAGCCCGGTTGCGAGGAACCGAAGCATTCGTAGAAAATTACCGAGGGGCATGCCCCTATAAAAATGTTCAGAAGGTTTTTGGGGAGTTTGAGGGGCTTTTTTGAAAAAAAGCCCCTCAAGAGAAATTATTCCTCAGTCACTTCCGTCACTTGCTCAGTCACTTCCTCAATTTCCTCCTCAGGCTCCTCGTGGGGAACCTTGGTGAAGTTCGCTAGCTTCTGGCCGTCGGAGAGGCGCATGACGATGACGCCGCCTGCGGTTCTCGAGTAGGTCGGGATATCGGCGACGGGTGTACGAATGATGGTACCGCCGTCGGTGATCAGCATGAGGTCGTCGTCGTCGGACACACTGGCGATGCCGCAGAGCTTGCCCGTCTTATCGGAGAGGCGGTGGCAGGTCACGCCATAGCCGCCGCGGTGAAGCATCTCGCGGAACTGATCGTAGGGCGTACGCTTACCGAAGCCGTTCTCGGTCACGGTAATCAGCGACTCGCCCTCGCGCAGAATGGCCACGCCCGTGACGGAATCGCCGTCGCGGAGAGAGATACCCTTCACGCCGCGCGCCGTTCTACCCATGCAGCGAACCTGATCCTCGGCGAAGCGGACGGCGTTGCCGTTCGCGGTTGCGAGAATGAGGCTGCACTCGCCGTGCGTATGCATCACGAACACGAGCTCGTCGCCCTCGTCGAGGTTCAGGGCGATCTTACCGCCCTTGCGCTGGTACTCGTACTCGGTCAGGAGCGTACGCTTGATGACGCCGTTTCTCGTCACCATCGTCAGATATTCTCCCTCGTGGAACTCGTCGATGCTGATGACCGCCGTAATTCTCTCCTCGGGAAGCATGTCGATGATGTTGACGATATTCGTGCCCTTGGCCGTTCTCGAGGCCTCGGGGATCTGGTAGGCCTTGCGCATGTGCACCTTGCCCATGTTGGTGAACATCAACAGATACGAATGGCTATGGAGTGCGAGCACCTGCTCGATGAAGTCCTCCTCCTTCGTCGACATGCCGATGATGCCCTTGCCGCCTCTGTGCTGGGCGGAATAGGTGTCGGCAGGCAGACGCTTGACGTAGCCCGAATGCGTCACGGTAATGACGCAGTTATGCTTCTCAATGAGATCCTCAAGATCGATGTCGTCGGTAGCGGCGATGATCTCGGTGCGGCGCTCGTCGGCGAACTTGCGCTTGATCTCCTCCATCTCGTCCTTGATGATCTGCACGATCTTCGCAGGATCGGCGAGAATGCCCTCGAGCTCCAAAATGAGGGCGTGCAAGCGTGCGAGCTCCTCCTCGATCTTGTCTCTCTCCATACCTGTCAGCTTGCCGAGCGTCATCTCGACGATGGCCTGCGCCTGTGCCTCGGAGAGCTGGCGCACGTTGCCGAGCGCGCTCTCATAGCCGTCCGCATAGGTGACGGTGAAGAACTCGGCCATCAAGCGCTCCTTCGCCTCGGGAATCGAGCGGGAGGTCTTCATGATCTCGACGATGCGGTCGATGTTGTCGATCGCGATATGGTAGCCCTCGAAGATGTGGGCGCGCGCCTTGGCCTTTTCGAGCTCAAACTGCGTGCGGCGCACGATGACCGACTTCTGATGCTCGATGTAATAGTCGAGGATCTGCGGCAGCGAGAGGATCTTCGGCTCGTTGTTCACGAGCGCAAGCATGTTGATCGCACACGTGTCCTGGAGCTGGGAATATTTATAAAGCTGGTTGAGGATGACCTGACCGTTCGCGTCGCGGCGGTACTCGATCACGATGCGCATACCGTCTCTGCCCGACTCGTCGCGCAGCTCGGTGATGCCCTCGATCTTCTTGTCCTTGACCAGGCCTGCGATCGATTCGCAGAGCATGCTCTTGTTGACCTGATAGGGGATCTCGGTGACGATGATGCGGTGCTTATCCTCCTCGACCCCGGCCTTTGCGCGAACCATCCCGCGGCCGCGGCCCGTGGTGTAGGCCTGAAGAAGGCCGGCCTGACCGTAGATCGTCGC
>CAYULZ010000087.1:0-6798 GCA_964445865.1 uncultured Lachnospiraceae bacterium
CATCTCCTCACAGGTCGGTTGCCGCATGGGCTGTGCCTTCTGCGCCTCGACCATCGGCGGCAAGGTGCGCGATCTTGCGCCCTCCGAGATGCTCGGTCAGGTCATCTCTGCCGAGGTCGACATGGGCGAGCGCATCTCGAACATCGTCATGATGGGCATCGGCGAGCCGCTCGACAATTACGACAACGCGCTGAAATTTCTACGCCTGGTGGGAGATCCCAAGGGGCTCAACATCGGCTACCGCCACATCTCGCTCTCGACCTGCGGCCTCGTCGATCGCATCGACCGTCTGGCCAAGGAGGATCTTCCTATCACGCTCTCGATCTCCCTACATGCCTCGGACGACGAGACGCGCAACGCCATCATGCCCGTTAACCGCAAGTGGAATATCGATAGCCTGCTCGGCGCGTGCAAAAGGTATTACGCGACGACCGGCCGCCGCATCTCGTTCGAATACACGCTCATCGCGGGTAAAAACGACTCGCCAGAGGCCGCCGCGCGCCTGGCAACCCTACTCAATTCGCGTCTGCGCGACCGAAACGCGGGCGACGCGATGCCCATTCATGTCAATCTTATTCCCGTCAACCCCGTAACCGAAACCGGCTTTTCGGCCTCCTCCAAGGGAGCGATTCAAAAATTTGCCGCGGTGCTCGAGCGAAAAGGCATTCGCGCCACCGTCCGCCGCCGTCTCGGTGCGGACATCAACGCCTCCTGCGGCCAGCTTCGCCGTGCCGAGGAAGCCAAAAGCAACGAATCCAACGCCTAATCCTTGGCGGCACTCCTACATATTTTGGAAGGAGCTGCCATGAAATACCGTATTCTTCGTGCCGCAAAAAGGATAGAACCGCCGAAAAAAGGACGCATTTTCCGACTTTCCGCCTCACAGACTCTCTCCCGTATGGCAAGACACCGCGAGGAGACGATCGATTTTTCGAGGCTCTTTGAGATCTCCGATCTCCCCGACATTCGTCGGCCGCGTACCGCCCACCCCGTTCTGACGGCGATCCGCGCCTTTTTCCTCGCGGTCTTCGCCCGTATCGCAGGGCTTGTCCGCCGAAGCCTGGCGCGTCTGATCGAAAAGACGCAATGCCTTTTCGCGCGGATCCGTACACGCATTGAAAGAAAAAAGCATCGCCCCAAAAAGGAAAGCCTATACCTATTATCGGGAGCACTTTGCGCCTCGTTGGCCGTCACGCTCATCTGCGGCGTGATTGCCGTTGCCGTCCTGCTTGGCGGCTACGGCGGTATTTACCGCGTTGTAACCGTCCCTGCCTTCGTCGGTCTCCCCTATGAGGAATCGGACGAGGAGGACGAGCGCTTTTTCTTTGCGGTCGATTATCAGTACAACCCGAACGTAACCCCTGGGCACGTGATCTCGCAATCGCCGCCCGCAGGCGTGACCCGCCGCATCTACGGCAAGGACTCACGCTGCACCGTAACGCTGACCGTCAGCTGTGCGGCTCCCTCTTACACGCTGGCCGACCTTACGGGCTATTCCCGCCGCGACGCGATGCTGGAGCTCCGCAACCACGGCGTGGCGTGCGAGGTGTGCGAGGTCTATTCGGACACCGTTTCCGTCGGCACCGTGCTCTCGCAAAGTATCACCCCGGGCACCGCTCTCTCGACCGACGACTCCGTTACGATCACGGTCAGCCTCGGACCGATGGTCATCGTTTCAGCCGTCCCCTCTCTCGTAGGGCTGTCCGAAATGCAGGCCCTGTCGCTCCTTGCGGCGGCGGGGCTTACCGTGGGAGAGGTCACCTACGTGCCGTCCGACCGTTCCGTCGGCACCGTGCTCTCGCAAGGAACCCCGCCCGCTACGCTACTCGAGCAAGGAAGTTCCGTGTCGCTGACCGTCAGCGCAGGCTACGCCTATACCGTTCAGGGCGTGCCCTCGCTCTACGGCATGACGCTCGCCGAGGCCCAGAAAAAGCTTCGCGAATACGGTCTTGTGCTCGGAACGGTCACCTCGTCGGGAAATGGATCGACGCACGGCACTGTCGTTGCGCAATCGCCTCTGCCCGATACCCCCATCACCTCAGCCACCGTTTCGGTGGACATTTATCTCGACTCGTAAATTCAAACCGATCAGAATAGGAATACCACATGGAACAAACACACATCGGAAAAATCATAAAGGGCGTTGGCGGTCTGTATACCGTTCGTCTGCTCGACGATCCCACGGGTGCGCGCACGGTGTCCTGCCGTGCGCGAGGTGCCTTTCGCCACCAACACCTCTCCCCCCTCCCCGGTGACCTCGTGACGGTCATGGAGGAGGAAACGGCCAAGCACGACGCTGACGATGAAAGCGGCGGACAGTTCGTCATCGATGCGATCGCCGAGCGACGCAATTCGCTCATTCGACCGCCGATGGCAAACCTTGACGTACTGTTCATCACGATGGCCGCGGCCGCACCCGCGCCTGTGCTGACAACGGTCGACAAGCTCGTCGCCATCGCCGAGCACAACGGCATTGAACCCGTGATCGTCGTAACCAAATGTGAGTTGGCGCCCGCCTACGCCGAACAGCTCGCCGCGATCTACCGTCTCGGGGGCTTTCCTACCTTTGCGTTAAGCGCTAAGGAAAACGAGGGGATCGATCCCTTGTCTGCCTTTATTGACGAGGCACTGAAGGGAAAAACTGCCGCCTTTGCGGGCGCGTCGGGCATTGGCAAATCGACACTTCTCAACCGTCTGTTCCCCAACCTTGCGCTCTCGACGCATGAGATCAGCCAAAAAATCCAACGCGGACGTCACACCACGCGTCAGGTCGAGCTCTTTCCGCTCTCGGAGGCTGTGGATTGCGGCTACGTGGCCGATACCCCCGGCTTCTCCATGCTGGATTTTGAGCGCTTTGATTTCTTTGACAAAGAGGATCTGCCCGAGGCAATGCGCGAGTTCCGCCCCTTGATCGGCACCTGCCGCTACACCAAGTGCTCCCATACGAAGGAGGAAGGCTGTGCCATTCTCGAGGCGGTCAGAGCGGGACAAATTGCTCCCTCTCGCCACGCAAGCTACGTTGAGATCTACGACACACTCAAGCAAAAGAAAAAGTGGAGCTGAAAGGATACATATGAAGGCATTTATCTACACGGGCGGCACGATTCTGCCCAAGGGCATCACCGAGCGTCCGAAAGCAGGCGATCTCTGCATCGCCGCCGACAGCGGCTATCGCAACGCGAAAGTGCTCGGCATAACGGTCGACATGTTGCTCGGCGACTTTGATTCACTCGGTGAGCCGAAGGACGTCGGCGAAAGAACCGAGATCCTTCGTGTGCCCGCCGAAAAGGATTTCACCGACACCCAGCTTGCCGTGGAAACCGCCATCGAGCGCGGTGCGGACGACATCGTTATCATCGGCGGTCTTGGCGGCCGCCTCGACCATACCCTTTCCAATCTCGCCATTCTCGAGGATCTTTCGGCACGCCGTGTTTTTGCGCATATCACCGACGGACAAAGCCGCGTGCGCTATTTGAACGCCACGAGCACCCTGATCGCACGTAGCGGCTTTCGTTATCTTTCGCTGATTGCCGCCACCGAGCGTGCCAAAGGCGTCAGCGTGGAGGGCTGTCGCTATCCGCTGAAAAACGCCACGCTTACGCGTAACGTGCAATACGCCGTTTCCAATGAGATTACGGGTAACTGTGCTCTCGTCTCGGTCAAGCGCGGCGCCTTGTATATCATCGAAAGCAACGACGCTTAAACGGCCGTGCGGCTGGCCGTTACCAAAGGATACCGATCGAGCCAGCTCTCGCTCTGGCAAAGCAGACCCATCATACGAATGCGGCGTGCAGGATCCTTTTCGCGCTTGACCGTTTCGAGCACATCGTCACCGTACAGTCGCCGACAAAGGCGTACGTCGCATGTCGAAAGCAGCTCGTTCAGCTCGCGCTCGAGGACCCGCCATACCTTGGCCGACCTTTTTTCCTCAGGCGGTGTGATCCCCTGCACCATCACCCCACATAAGCCTCCCAACCGATCCTCTCGCTCGTAAGCATACGAAAGATTTTCCCGACGCGCGCCGTCCAGTACACGGATGGCGCGCATTTTCTTTTCCCGCGCTCGTTTCAAGGCACCGAGATAGCTCGGCATCTCAGCATCAAACTGCGGGTAGTCAAAGGCGTGCAGAGCCTCCGTAAGGCAAAGGGAGAGCGGCACGGCATCCGCCGCCGATGGGATCAGAAGCTCGCCAACGTCCATTTCTTCTCCATCATCGGCAGGCAGAGGAAGCGTCTGCGCGTCAATCCGCGAAAATACCGTACACATGCCCGCAGGTATCTCGCACAGAGAGGGATAGAGAGCACGCGTGCAAAAGCCGCGCAAGGGGCCGAGGAGATGTCGCCGCAAGGCCGCGCCGTCCACCGTCAGCGTCCCGCCAAGACCGCGAAGCATCCCCTTGATCTCACTCGCGAAGCAAAGGCGCCCGTCCGCATAGGTATAATACAGTGGGCGTTTGCCGTCTGCACTTCGTCCAAGAATCACCTCGCCACGATATTCGTCGCAGATAGCAAAGGCAAATTCGCCCTGTACATAGGGCGCAAAATCCAAGCCAAAGGATACATACGCCTCCAGCACCGCCTCCGCCGCCGATGAAAAATCGAGAAGCGCAAAGCGACCGCCCGCATAACGACTGTCCCGCAGTACGCCGTCCAGCATCACCGTATAGGCATGCCCGTTGCGCATGAGCGTGTAGGGCTGACGCGCACTCTCGGCCTCACCGCACAGCATTCGATTGTGGTAAAGCCCGACGCCGCCCGTCAGATAGGCACCGCTCTGATCCTGTCCCCGCAAGACCATCGCCCGTCCCATTTCACGCAACGTAGAAAAATCCACGCTCTTTTTTTCAAAATCTACGATTCCACACATGGAGCTCATTCCCAAATCCTCCTTCGTTCGTTCAAAGCCATCGCTTCGATTCAGTATATGCCGTCGCAAAAACGATATTTCGCTTCTGTTTGTCCGTCTTTTGAAAAATCGTTCACAGCCAAAAGACCTTCGCATATACTGAAACCGAGACCGAAATCGGGAGGGATTCGCCATGTGTCAGATCAAATTGCGAAAGCTCATCGGCATTTCCGCGATGTGCTTTGGGGCGGGAATTTTGCTGTCCTTTTTGTTGCCGGGCTATATTCTCGCCTTTCTCGAGGCCGTGGTGGTCATCGCCGCAGGCGTGCTTTTGCTTGGCAAGCGCTGTTGATTTCCAATGAAAAGGGGGAACGACATGAAGATCGTGTTGGTACGTTCGCCGGCGTTTTTGGCGCCATTTTTGAGAAAATTCTTTGGAATCCGAAAAAAGAAATAGCAAGCAAAAAAGGAAGCATTCCTCGGAATGCTTCCTTTTTTATTTTTACACTTGTATTTTTTGCCGATCTATGCTACAATAAAACAAACAAAAACGACAGGGAGCGTACTATGAGCGGATTTTTACCGATAACCAAGCAGGACATGACCGCCCTCGGGTGGGAGCGTCCCGATTTCGTATACGTCACGGGAGATGCCTATGTGGATCACCCGTCCTTTGGCGTGGCCATCATTTCCCGCGTACTGGAGAACGCAGGCTTTCGCGTGGCGATCCTCTCGCAGCCCGACTACAAGAGTGCCGACGCCTTCCGCACCTTCGGCCGTCCCCGTCTCGGCTTTCTCGTGACGGCGGGTAATATCGACTCGATGGTGGCACACTACACGGTTTCGGGCAAAAAGCGCTCCTACGACTACTACTCCCCCGGTGGCAAGGCGGGCCTGCGCCCCGACCGCGCGACCATCGTTTACTGTAATCGCATTCGCGAGGCATACGGCGATGTGCCGATCATCATCGGCGGTCTCGAGGCCTCTCTGCGCCGCTTTGCGCACTATGACTATTGGTCGAACAGCATCCGCCGCTCGATCCTCGTGGATTCACGCGCCGATATTCTGACCTACGGCATGGGAGAAAATATTCTTCTGCGCATTGCCCAACTGCTCGACCGCGGCGTGCCGATCAAAAAGATCCGTGACGTGCGCGGCTGTGTCTATCTCTGCGCGCCCGAGGACAAGCTCCATTTTCCCGTCGCGGCCGAGTTTGACTATAACGATCTCAAGGTTGATAAGAAGCTTTACGCCCGCGCGTTCGGTGTGCAGTATCAGAATCAGGACGCCATTGGCGGCAAGGCGATCGTCGAGCGATACGACAACAAGATCCTCGTACAAAATCCCCCCATGCCTCCCTTGGAGCGCGAGGAGCTTGACCGTGTCTACGCCCTGCCCTACATGAGAACCTATCACCCCTCGTACGAGCCGATGGGCGGTGTGCCCGCGATCGAGGAGGTTCGCTTTTCGATCACGCACAACCGCGGCTGCTTCGGTGCGTGCAATTTCTGCGCGCTGGCCTTTCATCAAGGCCGTACCGTGCGCTCGCGCAGCGAAGAAAGCGTGCTTCGCGAGGCGAAGCTCATCACCGAGATGCCCGATTTCAAGGGCTACATCCACGACGTAGGCGGCCCGACGGCTAATTTCCGTGCCCCCGCCTGCCAAAAGCAGCTTGAGCACGGCGTATGCGCCAATCGCAAGTGCCTTGCACCCACGCCCTGCAAAAATCTCGTCGTCGATCACAGCGAATATCTGCGCATGATCGAAAAGATCGAGCAGCTCCCCCGCATCAGGAAGGTCTTTATCCGTTCGGGCATTCGCTTCGACTATCTCCTTGCTGACAAGGACGACGCCTTCTTCCGCAAGCTCGTCCGCGACAACGTCAGCGGCCAGCTCAAGGTCGCGCCCGAGCATTGCTCGTCGCACGTGCTTGCCTGCATGGGCAAGCCCAAT
>CAYULZ010000088.1:0-6676 GCA_964445865.1 uncultured Lachnospiraceae bacterium
CCGTCAAGCTGCCGCTTGCCAAGGGCGAGAAGGCAACGATGGATATTCTCGTGGAGAATATGGGACGCGTCAACTACGGCCACAAGCTCCGCGATAAGAAGGGCGTACAGGGCATTCGCTTCTGGCGTCAGCTTCACCTTGGCTGGGCGATGTATCCGCTTGACATGGAGGATCTGTCTGCATTGGTCTTCGGTCCGCTTGACGAAAAGATCGCCACGCACCCCTCCTTTGTTCGCGGTACGCTGGAAATTGAAGGAACGCCGGCCGATACTTTCATTCGCCTCGACGGCTTCAAAAAGGGCTTCGTGAAGATCAACGGTATCAACATTGGCCGTTATTTCAACGAGGCAGGCCCGCAGAAAACGCTCTACGTGCCGGCGCCTTTCCTGAAGGAGGGCAAAAACGAGATTCTGGTATTTGAATCGGACGGCATCGTGACGCCGGAGGTGACCTTCGTGGACGTTCCCGATCTCGGTGAAATGGAGAATATTTATAAGTAAAGAAAAAGTTACTCAAAATACATCTTGTCATAAATTTATCAAAAAAATGCAATTTTTTAAAAAAAACTTGCATTTTTTTGTTTTCTGTGGTACAATAATATAATCAAAAAACTCTTATGGAGGATATTATGGATCAGCTTATGGTAATTCTTACGCTGTCGGCTTCGGTATTGGCGCTGCTGTTTGCCATCTTTACCGCACGTAAGATTATGACGTTTTCCGAGGGAACCGATCGTATGAAGAAAATCTCCGCTTCGATTCGTAAGGGAGCGAACGCCTTTTTGAAGCGGCAGTATCAGATCGTTCTGATCTTCTTTGGAGCCATGTTCCTCTTGCTTGGTGCTATGGCTATTTTCGGTCTCTTGACGCCCTTCGTTCCCTTTGCCTTCCTTACGGGTGGATTTTTCTCCGCGCTTTCGGGTTTTATCGGCATGAAGATCGCAACGGCCTCGAATGCCAGAACGGCTAACGCCTGTGCCGAGGGACTCAATCGCGGTCTGCGTGTGGCATTCTCTGCGGGAAGCGTGATGGGCTTTACCGTCGTTGGCCTCGGTTTGCTTGACATTTCCGTTTGGTTTCTGCTGTTGAAGTTCGTATTTAAGCTTTCGGTGACCGAGATCTCGGCCTCGATGCTGACCTTTGGTATGGGTGCGTCGAGCATGGCGCTCTTTGCCCGTGTGGGCGGCGGTATCTTTACGAAGGCCGCAGATGTCGGTGCCGACCTTGTGGGTAAGGTCGAAGCGGGTATTCCCGAGGATGACCCCCGCAACCCGGCCGTCATTGCCGATAACGTCGGCGATAACGTCGGCGACGTGGCGGGCATGGGAGCCGATCTGTACGAGTCCTACGTCGGCTCGATCATTTCTGCCTGCGCGCTTGGTGTTACGGCATTTTCCGATTTCAAGGCCATGGCATTGCCTCTGCTTCTGGCTGCGCTTGGCGTAATTTGCTCGATCGTAGGAACCTTTTTCGTGCGAACGAAGGAGGGCGCTACGCAGAAGCAGCTACTCGGTGCGTTGTCCCGCGGTACGAATTTTTCGGCCATCGTGATCGCATTGGCCGCCCTCCCTCTCGTTTGGTTCGTGCTCGGCCGTGAGCATTGGCTGACCTATTTCGCGATCCTCGCAGGTCTCGTGGCAGGTGTGCTGATCGGTCAGTCGACCGAATATTTCACCTCGGAAAGCTATAAGCCGACCCGTAACCTTGCCGAAACCTCGGAAACGGGAACGGCGACCATTATCATCAGCGGTCTGTCGGTCGGTATGATGTCTACGCTTCTTCCCATTGTGATCGTTTCCGTCTGCGTGCTTGTCGCATATTTCGTGTCGGGCGGCGCAACGAATGCCTCGATGGGTCTTTACGGCATCTCGCTGGCGGCTGTGGGTATGCTTTCTACGCTGGGTATCACGCTCGCGACCGACGCATACGGCCCTGTGGCTGACAATGCGGGCGGCATTGCCGAGATGGCGGGCATGGATAAAAAGGTTCGTGAGCGCACTGACGCCCTCGATGCGCTTGGTAATACGACGGCCGCAACGGGTAAGGGCTTTGCCATCGGCTCGGCGGCGCTGACTGCACTTGCCCTCATGGCGTCCTACGTCGATAAGGTCAAGAGCATCGACGGCGGTGCGGCCAAGCTTGCCAACATGAGCATTACCAATCCGACTGTGCTGATCGGTCTGTTCGTTGGTGCGTGTCTGCCCTTCGTGTTTGCGGCGCTGACGATGAACTCGGTCGGACGCTCGGCACAAAGCGTGGTCAAGGAGGTTCGCCGTCAGTTCCGTGAGATCGAAGGACTCATGGAAGGGAAGGCAGAGGCCGATTACGCCTCTTGTGTGGATTTGTGCACCAAGGCCAGCCTGCGTGAGATGATCCTGCCGACGGTCGTTGCTGTGATCGTTCCGATCGCGGTCGGTCTGCTTCTCGGCTGTACGGGTGTGGTCGGTATGATCGCAGGTGCGACGATCTCGGGCTTTCTGCTTGCGATCTTCATGTCCAATGCAGGCGGTGCGTGGGATAACGCCAAGAAATATATCGAGGGCGGTGTACACGGCGGTAAGGGCTCCGATTGTCATAAGGCTTCCGTGGTTGGCGACACGGTCGGTGATCCCTTCAAGGACACCTCGGGCCCGTCCATTAACATTTTGATCAAGCTTCTGTCGATGGTTTCCATCGTATTTGCGGCTCTGGTCGTCAATTTCTCAATCCTGTAATACGGAAACGGCCCGAACACGTTTATCGAGAGGTGTTCGGGCTTTTTTGAAAATATATCGTACATAAAAGGAAGAAGCATGATGAAGCTGAAAGCGGTTTTCTTCGATCTGGACGGCACGCTGTTGCCGATGACGGATCAGGACATATTTATCAAATGTTATTTTTCCGAGCTGGCCAAGGCCCTTGCTCCTCACGGCTACGAGCCGAAGTCCTTTATCGGAGGAATTTGGAAGGGCGTGGAAGCCATCTTGCATAACGATGGCGTTCGGCGGAACGAGGCGGTCTTCTGGGACGGCTTCGCCGCGGTGCTCGGCGATCGTGCACGTGAGGACGAGCCGTATTTTGCCGATTTCTACGACAAAAAATTTGACGACGTGAGGGTTACGTGCGGCTACAACCCCAAGGCCGCCGAAACGGTTGCGGCCGTTCGCAGTATGGGGCTTCGCACCGTACTTGCGACTAACCCCGTCTTTCCCGAGATTGCCACGCGCAAGCGCATGGGCTGGGCAGGCTTGCGTCCGCAAGATTTCGAGCACTATACGACGTATGAAAATTCGGGCTTTTGCAAGCCCAATCCCGATTATTATCGCGAGCTTCTCGATGTCACGGGACTTTCTGCCGAGGAGGTTTTGATGGTCGGCAACGACGTAGATGACGATATGATCGCGCGCACCCTCGGGATGCGTGTATTTCTTCTGACCGATTGCCTGATCAATCGAAGCGGCGTGGATATTTCGGAATTCCCGAACGGTGGCTTTGACGAGCTTCTTGCCTATGTCCGTAAACAAATGGAGGAGCCGTCCGATGGGGAGTGACCGTGTGCGTGCGCGCCTAGGCTTGATCCTTTCGATGAGCATCTTCGGTACCATCGGTATTTTTCGACGGTATCTGCCCCTGCCATCGGGCGTGATCGCTTTCGCTCGCGGTGTGATCGGCACGCTTTTTTTGCTATTGCTCGTTACCGTGACAAAAAAAGGCCTTTCGTGGCGTGCGATCCGTCAGAATCTCTGGCGACTTGTGCTTTCGGGTGCTTTAATCGGTCTCAATTGGATCATGCTGTTTGAGGCTTACCGCTATACCTCGGTAGCTACGGCGACGCTTTGCTATTATATGGCCCCCATCTTCGTCATGGCGGCGTCCCCCTTCCTTTTGCGTGAGAAGCTGACAGGAAAGCAGGCAATCTGCGTTGCGGTGGCTCTGCTCGGTATGGTGGCGGTCTCCGGCGTACTCGAGGGCGGACGGGGAGATCTGCGTGGGATCCTACTCGGTCTCGGCGCGGCTTTGCTCTATGCGAGCGTGGTGCTTATCAATAAGACGCTCGGCGAGATCGATGCATACGATAAAACCATCGTTCAGCTCGGTGCGGCCAGCGTGGTCATTCTCCCTTATATTTTGCTTGCCGAGACGGTGACGTGGTCGGCCTTTACGCCAACCGTTTGCTTCGTTTTGCTCGTGGTGGGAGTGTTGCATACGGGTGTGTCTTATGCGCTGTATTTCGGCTCTATGGGATACTTGAAGGCGCAGAGCGTGGCGCTACTCAGCTATCTGGATCCTATCGTCGCTATTGTGCTCTCGGCGCTGTTGCTTGGCGAGTGGCCGAGTGTGCTGACGTGGATCGGTGCCGTTCTGGTTCTCGGTGCGGCGATGATCAGCGAAATGCCGTCGAGAAAAAATATCGAGGGGAATTTAGGACGCAAGAATTGACACACACCGGCGTTTGTGTTATAATAACATTGTGATGATTCACTCTATTTTATATAGGAGGACACTGACAATGAAAACAACCTTATTGATTATGGCGGCAGGTCTCGGTTCGCGTTACGGCGGCGATAAGCAGATCGATCGCATCGGCCCTGCCGGCGACCCGTTGATGAAATATTCCATTTACGATGCCGTGGCTGCAGGCTTTAATAAGCTAGTGTTTGTGATCAAATATCGCCACAAGGAGATCATCGAGGATTTTTGTCGCGATATTCAGGGCGTGGAGATCAAGCTCGTATATCAGGAATTTGACAGCATTCCCGCCTTCTATAAGATTCCCATCGATCGCGTAAAGCCCTTTGGCACGGTGCACGCCGTTCTCTGTGCGGCCGACGTGATCCACGAGCCCTTTGCCGTGATCAACGCCGACGACTTTTACGGCGCAGATGCCTTCCGCGTGATGCATGAGGAGCTGGTAACGCTTGGTAAGGGACAGGCAACCATGGTTGCTTATCGCTTGAAGAACACCGTCAGCCGCAATGGTGCGGTAACGCGCGGTGTTTGTACGGTGAAGGAAGGGAAACTCGCCGCCGTGACCGAGACCTATAAGATTACGGTCGACGATGCCGGCGTGATCTGCGATGCCGATAGTGGCGTTCTCGATCCCGAGGTTCCCGTTTCGATGAATATGTGGGGCTTTACGGCCGACATTTTCGCCTATATGAAGGAGGATTTCGACCGCTTTCTCAAGGGTATCGCCCCCGATAACATCAAGGCAGAGTACACGCTTCCCGAGATGGTCGATAAGATGCTGAATCAGGGACAGCTGACAGTCAGCGTGCTGACAACCGACGCCGTTTGGTTTGGTGTGACCTATAAGGAGGATCGCGCATACGTAGCGGCCGCATTGCAAAGAATGCACGACGAAAAGATCTATCCCGCGAAGCTGTTCTAAAAAAAGAAGCACTCCTTGGCGTACCTGCTGTAGAGCAGGTTTATATGTCAAATAATGAACCGCCGAAAGTGATTAAAGATTACTTTCGGCGGTTTTGTTGTTTTTTATAGATGATTTGATCACAAGTCAAATTAGCAGAAGCTACGTTTCCTGCACATTCAATTGTTTTAGCTTGAAGTTTATAGCAATCGGTTATATTGTTACAGATGACTTTCTGTGCATTCAATTCGTGCACATCGATATTTCCTTCACTCTTTACATCCCCGTTAATTGTGCTGCTTTTTACAGTTTGATGACACACCACATCTCCGTTAATGGAACTGTCAGATATAACATGTCCGTAGACCTCTACTTTGAAATACTGTGTTCTGTCGTTGCAATCGTGAGGAAAGGCAATTTCAATAGGGGGCTCATCCAGTGAAAAAGTAGACGAAACCTTTAATACTTTTGTACCTCTCATCTGCACCACTCGTATGACGTTATCATCTTTCATAAAGGATTGAAGCTCTGAACAGGCTGTAAGATCATCCGAAAACAGCGCATCAATGGAAACGCCAAACAAATTCGCAATTTGAGGTAGCAGCGCAATATCAGGCGTGTTAGCATTATTTTCCCACTTTGAAACTGCTTGATAAGAAACCCCTATTTTTTCCGCAACTTGATCTTGCGTTAGATTATTCTTCTGCCTTAATTGTTTTATGTTATTACCTATATTCATTGTCTCTACCTCCTTTATTGTAATATTATTATACCATCTTCTAAGAATTTTTTCAATAGAGCATATCTCTTGTTTCTCAACCGTTGCTTGAGTTTGCTTTGCTTTTGTGTCCCCAAAAGCAGTGCTTGTCAGGAAAAGCGGACGGACTTTCTGGGCGGATAAAGCAAAGGCTTCCTTGTGTAAAGGGAGTTGACGCCGAAGGCGGCTGAGGGATTGTTTTTCGGTAGAATTTTGCTTTTTACAATCCCTCCGTCTCGCTTGCGCGAGCCACCTCCCTTTACACAAGGGAGGCTCTTTACCACCCGATAGTACACCTAAAAGGCGTAACACACTATACCTTGCAGAGCAAGGCGTGTGAAAAGGAGTACGAACAAAATTGCTCGTACTCCTTTGTTATTTTTTCGGAAGGTGTTGCCCCCTGCGTGTCATCTTGAGCGGAGTCCGCCCGAGATTCCACCTTCGCTTTGCTCGGTGCTGCTTCGCAGTTCGACTACGCTACGCTTCGCTCAGAATGACACGGGCGGACGCAGTCGAAACCCGAAGGGCGAACGGCAATGCCGTTCGGATCTCGCAGGGAGATTAAAACCT
>CAYULZ010000089.1:0-6608 GCA_964445865.1 uncultured Lachnospiraceae bacterium
GATAAACTCCTTACCGATGATCTTTCTCTTGCTTTCGGGATCGGAAACGCCCGCAAGCAGATTGAGGAAACGGTCGGTCGCGTCGACATAGATCAGATTGGCGTCGAGCTGGTTGCGGAAGATCTCCACCACGTTTTCGGATTCGTTTTTGCGCATCAGGCCGTGATTTACGTGCACGCAGACGAGCTGCTTGCCGATGGCCTTGATCAGCAGTGCGGCAACGACGGACGAGTCCACGCCGCCGGACAGGGCCAGCAGAACCTTCTTATCGCCGACCTGCGCGCGGACCTCGCGCACCTGCTCCTCGATAAAGGCATCGGCCAGAGCCTTCGTGGTAATGCGGACCATGGATTCGGGTCTCTTATTGTTTTCCATACGGTTATCCTCCCAATACAAATCTCTTCGGGACACCGCGCAACGGAATTTTTCTGCGCGGAGTAACAAAAATTATTTTATCACATTTTTTGACAATCGGCAAGTATTTTTTTGCAAAAAATTACGTTTTTCCATGTTGTACAAAAAATCACTTATGATAGCGCGTTCCTTTGCGGATATTGAAGGCACGGTAGACGGCCTCGAGCAACAGCACGCGCATCAGTTGATGCGGAAAGGTCAGCCTCGACACCGACAAGCGCAGATCGGCGCGCGCCTTGACCGCAGGCGAGAGACCGTACGAGCTGCCAATGATGAAGCAGACCTCGCCTGCCTCCTGCTCGATCGCCGCCATTTTGTCGGCCAGCTCCTCCGAGGAAAGCTGTTTTCCCTCAACGCACATCGCGATCACGTATGCACGCGGCGGGATCTGCTCGAGCACCGCCGTCGCTTCCTTTTCCAAGGCCTTGCGAATCTCGGCCTCGCTCGGCGCGTCGGAGAGCTTTTCTTCCTTCAATTGCACAAGCTCGAAGCGGCAAAAGCCGCCCAGACGCTTTTCGTACTCGGCCGCCGCCTCGCGAAGATACGCCTCCTTAAGCGTACCGAGCACAATGAATTTCACGTGAACCATATTGTCCTCTTATTCCCTGCGCCAGCAAAGCTCGGTCGGCGCATCGGGGGCGGCCACCGAAACCCACACCGAGGGGTCGGAAATGGCCTGCACCGCCTCGTCGAGTGCGAGCGCGGGATCGTTATTCTCCTCGCTCAGGTGAGCGAGCAAAAAGCCGCGCGTGCCCGTCGCCGCCAGCTCGGACGCAAGGCAGGCGCTGTCGGCATTTGACAAGTGCCCGCGGTTGGAACGGATGCGGAGCTTAAGATCATACGGATAGGGCCCGTCCATCAGCATATCAACGTCGTGATTCGACTCGAGCACCACCGCCTCACACCCCGCAAGTCCCTCGCGCACCGAATCGGACACGTAACCAATATCGGTCGCGATGCCAAGCGTATGCTCACCGTCTCCATCCGAAAAGGAGACGCGATAGCCGACGCTCATGCGGCTGTCGTGCGGCGTGCGGAAGGACGAAACCGTCAGCTCTCCGATCCGCTCGCAAAACATGCCCTCGTGACGCACGAGATGCTCGTGCAAAAGTGAGTGTGGCAGGCGGTCAAAGCGCGATGCGGATTTTTCCATGATATGAATGGGGAAATCGTATTTTTTCGAGAGCACCTCTAGGGCCGAGACATGATCACTGTGCTCGTGCGTGACGAACACGGCGCGCACGTCGGCAATATCGGCACCGATCTCACAAAGCGAGCGGCAGAGCGTCCGTGCGCTCTTCCCTGCGTCAATGAGAATGGCCGTCTCTCCCACGCGGATATAGATCGCGTTACCGCCCGAGCCCGAATATAGGGTTACGACCCGACAAGTCTTCATATCTTACCGCCGAAAATTCCCTGAAAGGTCGGAAGCACAAACAGCTCGATCAGGTCGACCGCGAACGTAGCGAAAATCGCAAAGGCCACGATCAGAAGCCAGCGCGAGCGCTTCATGCGGCGCGCGCCGTCCTCGATAAAGGCGTCCTTCTTCTCGTCACTCCATTCGTCGGGGAGCATCTCCCGCGTCACGCCGCGCCGCGACATGCCGCGATTATAGACCACGTAGCCGATCGCCGCCGCGGCGCCAATCACCATATAGACGATCAGCGCCGTGCGAAAATACGGACCGGTCATCAAAAAGCGATAGACGGTCACGGCGATCACCGTAACGGCTACGAGCGCCAACAAAAGCCAAAGGGCCGTTTTGTTGACGCCCTGCTTCTCGGTCTGTTCGGCCGATGCCCGTTGCTTTTTACGTCTTTTTGCCATCGTTACGCAATGCAAACAGCACCCTCGGGACGGATGCGCAGAACGATGCACTTACCCGCGCCGAACACGCCGTCCATGAGCGCGCGGAAGCCCGCAACCTCGGTCGTGGGCACAAAGGCCTGAATGGTGCCCGCAAAGCCACCGCCGTGCACGCGCCATGCGGCACGCTTGCCCGACAGATAGCCATCAGCGAGGCAGAGAGCGAGCGAGAGTCCCTGCTCGCGCAGGTTCTTCGTCGTGTAGACGTTCTGCAGATAGCAGAACGAGGAACGACCCGAAGCGATTACCTCGGCAAAGAAAGCATCCAGATCGCCCGCGAGCAGAGCGGCCTTCTGCTTGGCCACACGCTTGTTCTCATTGAAGAAGTGGAGTGCACGGAGCACGGCACGGTCACCGACCGTCTCGCGGAGCGCGGGGATCGCGGCAACGAGGGTATCCTCGTCCAGCTCGCGGAGCACGCTCTTTCCGAAATGCGCCGCCACGGCCTTCATCTCGGCGGGAACCGAGGCGTAATCGTCGGTCAGATCGGCGTGGTTACCGCCTGTGTTGACGATGCAAAGATTGTAGCCCGCTGCCGACAGGTCGATGCCGATCTGCTCGATCACGGGGTTCTTCGTATCGGCAAAGTCGATGGCCACGATACCGCCAACGGCACAAGCCACCTGATCCATCAGGCCGCAGGGCTTGCCGAAATAGACGTTCTCGGCAAACTGCGCAAGCTTCGCAATTTCAACGTTCGACACACGGCCGCCGTTGTACATATGCGAAAGGATGTTGCCGACCATGTCCTCAAATGCGGCGGACGAGGAAAGTCCGCTACCCTTGAGTACGTTGGAGGTCGTGTAGGCGTCAAAGCCGCCGATGGCGTAGGACTCGCCAAGGAAGCCCGCGCACATGCCCGCGATGATCGACTCGGACGTGCCGAATTTTTCCTCCACGGGTGCGTTGTAGGTCGAGAAATCGACCGTATCCTCGGGGAAGCCCTCACTCTGGATACGAATGATGCTATCCTCTCTCGCAGCGGCTACCGCGATAATATCAAGGTCAATCGAAGCGGCTACGACACAGCCGCGGTTGTGGTCGGTATGGTTGCCCGACAGCTCGCTGCGGCCCGCCACCGAGTACAGATGGACATCGCGGTCCGCGCCATACTGCGAAGCGAACGCGTCGATTGCCTGTGCATAGCGCGCCTTCTGCGCCTCGAGTGCCTCCTCGCCGTAAATATGTACGAGCGTCGCGTCCAGCGCGCCCGATTGCAGATGTTCTTTCATTTGCTTTGTATTCATTGTCATACCCTCCCATGATATGAAATCTTTTTTCACACATACATTATACCATTCCCGATCTCTTTGAGCAAGTATTTTATCTAAAAAAATCATGAATTTTTTTAAAATAAACCCACCCACTCTTGAAAAAGCGGCAAAGTTGCGTTATAATAAGGGCAACGAACGGAAGGAAGGAGGAAGCCACATGAGTACGTTCAAACGATTTACCGATTTTTGCAGTGGAATCGCGCTCTTCGTTTCCTCTTTTTTAATTTTGCGAGAATTTCTCTCTTTTTTGCCAGAGGATGACCCCACGTTGCGCGAAAAATGGCGAATCTTTCTCGAGGAGCATCCGTGGCGCGACTACCGCCCCTATCTCGGTCTGATCGGTCTGCTTGCCCTCTCGCTTCTCGTGGGCATCGTGCTCCGCAAACTGCCTGCGCTTTGCTTTGCCACGGCCACGCTTCCCTTTCTGCAAGCGCTTTCGATGCTCCGCGACGGTTATCTTTACGAGCACCCGATGCTCTACCTGCTCCTCGGTGTCCTCCCCCTCGCAGGCAATCTTTTTGACGCGCTTGACCGAGACCGTGCCGACGGCCGTCACCGAGCCTTCGTGCTCGCCAATGTCTCCTCTCTGCTCGTGCTTGGCTTTTTCGTGCTTCTGCTTTGGCGGCTCGATGCGATAAGCGAGACGAGCATTTACGAGCTCGGCCGCTTCGATCAAAAAATTCTTTCGGCATCGGCCGACGGCAATTTTTCCTTTTGGCGATACTACGCCGTAGCCTACGCCCTCGGTATCGCCGTCAGTCTTCTCCTTCGCGGCGCGTATTGGCTCGATGCGATCCTCGCCCTTCCCCCCGTACTGCTTGCCCTGCGGCGGCAGATTTTGGGCACACTCGGCCCACAC
Organism: uncultured Lachnospiraceae bacterium; assembly: GCA_964445865.1. Lineage (GTDB taxonomy): Bacteria > Bacillota > Clostridia > Oscillospirales > CAG-272 > HGM12713. The sequence continues at coordinate 4,414 of CAYULZ010000089.1, forward strand.
GGCGAGCTGCTCCTTGCGCTGATGATCCTTGCGCTTCTTTGCCGCCTTGCCCTCGTGGCTGCGGGCACGCCGTGGAGAAGAAAGAATACAGAAAAAGGGACTGCTTGATCAGTCCCTTTTCTTGTTTGGCGGGAATCTCGCCTTTGGCGAGAATTTTTCGCCGAGCCACTTGTGAGCGAGCTCCCAGACGGCTCTCGGCTCAAATGCGAACCCAATTCTGCGCGCCGCGCAGAGATGGGTTCGTCGTGCGGGTGCCAAGCAAAGAGGGGCGCCATGCGCCCCTCTTTGCTTGGCACCCCCAACGGGAATCGAACCCATAACTAACCCTTAGGAGTTTTCATAAGTGTTTGAGGCTATCTGCGTGTGGGTAATTTTTTTGTAAAACAAGCGTAAAATCCACCGAAAAGATAGATTTTACACTTGGTAGGTTGTGTGTTTGATAGTGGTTTTTATGGTGCTTTGTAATGTGCGGGTGTACAATGGGTGGACAAAAATGATTCCTTTATTTTTTGTGAAATAATTTTCTCCAAAAACCTTTCTTGTTTTCGCCACCATTAACAGATAATTCCGTTGTGACAGTGGTGCTTTTGTTGTAATCGTTATTATTACCTATATTTCCTTTGTTGACAAGTTTTTGCGTTTGAATGTTCACACCTATCGCAATGTTTTGGTTGTACTCAACAGGAAAAGAATCTAACAACAAATATGTTTCTAATCTAGTTTTTACGTACTCCAACTCCGATACATAATTAGACGTAAAAGTTTTTGCGTAGTTGGGCATATTGGAAAAGAAATTTTTATCCAATAAAGAATATCTTGCTTCTAATTGCCTAAACAATTTAGAGTTGGGAGCACCATTTTTAATTTCCAATTCGCAGTAATAAATATCCGTTTCGATTTGTTTACGTATTTGGGGATTAATTGTAGATATTTGTTTCTTAGTCATTTTTTCTATTGCCTCGTATATAAAGATATTTCTCTTTATTAAAGTATAGCATAACTTTTATAAGAAATCAAGGTATTTTATAAGCTCATGAGACATTAAACTTGTCATTTTAGGGAAAACAGAATAAGAAGTGGGGCTAAATTGCCGTCACTGCGTGAATTTAGCCCCACCTCGATTGCTTAAAAGCGGGATATCCCACATGACTATTATCTTTAATAATTATTTATGTAATTACTTTAATCGACATAGTATGGATTTGTCTTGCAAAGTATCACAATACAATCAACAAGCCAGCCTATCGCAAAAAGTCCACAGGTAAAGATATACAAGACTCCCATACCTGCTTTTCCTTCATAAAATTTGTGAGCTCCAAAGTATCCAAGAAATAAACACAGGAAAAAAGCAACCCATTTATTTCTTTTCTTTGCCGCACTCGCCACAGGAATATTTACATTTTGGTTTTGGTTGCTGTTGTTGATTACTATCTGCGGCTGCTGAACCTGAATATTTTCCACCATACAGCCGCAGTGCGTGCAAAACACTGCTTTTCTATCAATCTTTTCACCACATTCTTTGCAAAATTTTGTCTCCCTGATGTTTTCGTTTTTGTCCATTAGCTGTTCCTCCATTTTCATTATACCTACAAAATACGCACAGTCGTTATAACAAAATAAAAAGTGCGCCCCAATTGGAGCGCACGAAAAACGCAACTCCAATTGTTGTCACACAAAACTAAGCCACATTACAGAGAATGCAGAAAAGGGAGTATGCATTTTTACCGAAATAAAAATACATCCTCTTGTAATTGGCTATTAATTTTGTGTGACGAGTGTATTATACCACATTCAAGCAGAATTGTCAATTGTAATCACTAAAAAGCATACACAAACACCTTAAAAATATAATTTTAGGGAACAGGATAAGCGTAGAGCACAAATTGCCGTCACAGACGGAAATTTGTCCACCTACTATGTGTTTCGCGAAGTGGGAAACCCACCTTGTGAGAAACCCCCCCTGCCGTGTCATTCTGAGCGAAGCGTAAGCGGAGTCGAACTTTTTCCACCGAGATCCCGAATGGTACTTCGCACCATTCGATCCTCGCTATGCTCGGATTTCGACTACGCTCAGGATGACGCGGTGGAAAAAGCGCAAGGCGATAGCCGTAGCGGAATCTCGGCAGGGCAAAGAAAAAAGGCAGCCAATTTGACTGCCTTTGGCACCCGCAACGGGAATCGAACCCATAACTAAC
>CAYULZ010000090.1:0-6559 GCA_964445865.1 uncultured Lachnospiraceae bacterium
GTTCCCGAAGCTCATCTACGTTCTCGACGAGTGCAACTGCCTCAAGGGCGGTCGCTTCGACCACATCACGCGCCTCGCCGTCAAGTGCTCGGCCAAGCGCCTGTACCCTGATTACATCTCCGCCAAGAAGATGCGCGAGAACTACGAGGGCAACGTCTTCTCCCCCATGGGCTGCCGTTCCTTCCTGTCTCCCTGGCGCGACGCGCAGGGCAACTACAAGTTCGAGGGCCGCTTCAATCAGGGCGTCGTGAGCATCAACCTTCCGCAGATCGGTATTCTCGCCGGTCAGGACGAGGACAAGTTCTGGTCGCTCTTTGACGAGCGTCTCGCGCTCTGCAAGAAGGCACTGATGTGCCGCCACGAGGCACTCGAGGGCACGATCTCCGACACGAGCCCCGTGCATTGGCAGTACGGCGCGATCGCCCGCCTGGAAAAGGGTGAGAAGATCGACAAGTATTTGCACGACGGCTATTCGACCATCTCGCTCGGCTATATCGGTCTGTACGAGGTCACGAAGCTCGTCAAGGGTGTCAGCCACACCGATCCTGACGGCCTCGACTTTGCGATGCGCGTCATGAAGCATATGAGAAAGCGTTGCGAGGAGTGGAAGGCCGAGACCGGCCTTGGCTTCGGTCTGTACGGCACGCCCGCCGAGTCGCTCTGCTACCGCTTTGCCCGCATCGACAAGGCACGCTTCGGCGACATTTCTGACGTGACCGACAAGGGCTACTACACGAATTCCTACCACGTGGACGTGCGCGAGAACATCGACGCCTTCTCGAAGTTCACCTTCGAGAGCCAGTTCCAGACCGTCTCCTCGGGCGGCGCGATCTCCTACGTCGAGATCCCGAACATGCGTCACAACCTCGACGCACTCGAGGACGTCGTCCGCTTCATTTACGACAACATTCAGTACGCCGAGTTCAACACGAAGAGCGACTACTGCCATGTCTGCGGCTTTGACGGAGAGATCATCGTCAACGACGACAACCAGTGGGAGTGCCCCGAGTGCCACAACAAGGATCAGCGCCGCATGAACGTCACGCGCCGCACCTGCGGATATCTCGGTGAGAACTTTTGGAACGAGGGTAAGACCAAGGAGATCAAGGCCCGCGTGCTCCATCTGTAAGGAGAGACCATGCATTACGCGGCATTGAAGACCCACGACGTGGCCAACGGCCCCGGTGTGCGCGTGTCGCTGTTCGTCAGCGGCTGCACGCACCATTGCCCCGGCTGCTTCAACGCCGAGGCGTGGGATTTTGCCTACGGCGAGGCCTTTACCGATGAGGTGGCCGATCGCCTGATCGAGGCGCTGGCGCCCGCCTATATCAAGGGACTGTCGCTGCTCGGCGGCGAGCCCTTTGAGCCGACGAATCGCGCCGTGCTCGCCCCCCTCGTTGAGCGGGTCAAGAGGGAATACCCCGACAAGACGATCTGGTGCTATTCGGGCTACGATTTTGAGCGCGACATGCTCGCGCACCGCATCGGCGACGCCGAGACGGTCGATCGGATGCTTGCGTGCATCGACGTGCTGGTCGACGGCAAATTCGTCGAGAGCCTCAAGAGCGCGCGTCTGCGCTTCCGCGGCTCGTCCAATCAGCGGATCATTTGCGTACGCGAGTCATTGCAGCAGGGAAAAGTCGTGCTTTGGGAAGGCATGAACGGATAACAAGAAAGGGAAAAATGAGATGAACAAGATTGCGGTCAATATCAAGAAACTGAATGAAAAGGCAATCGTGCCGACCTATGGCTCGGCCTTTGCCGCAGGCGCGGATCTGTATGCCTGCGAGGACGCACCCGTGACGGTTGCGCCCGGTGAGACGAAGCTTGTGCACACGGGTATCGCCATGGAGATCCCGACGGGGCTGGTCGGCCTCATTTACGCGCGGAGCGGCCTTGCCTCGAAGCGCGGACTGGCACCCGCGAACAAGGTTGGTGTGATCGACAGCGACTATCGCGGCGAGCTGATGGTCGCGCTGCACAACCACGGTACGGTCGCGCAGACCGTCGAGGTCGGCGAGCGCATCGCGCAGCTCGTGCTCGCGCCCTACTACGCGGCTGATTTCTCGGTCGTCGACGAGCTCGACGATACCGCGCGCGGCGCAGGCGGCTTCGGCTCGACAGGCACGAAGTGAGAGAGTGAGTTTGTGTATGTTTTTGTGGGAACTTTTTGAAAAAAGGTTCTTATGGCAAGATTTTTTCTTGAGAAACTTTTTGAAAAAAGTTTCTCAAACTCTTCAAAAACTTTCAAACAAATTATTTTATATCGTGCGTTCCGTTCCTTTTCTACGGAGCGTACCGTCCCCCAAACCGGGCCCCATGTCCCAGTTTGGGGGCGTTTGGCTTTATGTAGAACCGCAAGCCGAGCGGTTTGTATATTCCTTGTAGGGACAGGCGTCCCCGACTGTCCGCAAAACCGAACAAACATCTCCCGCCAAACGGCGAGGGAAAAACTCTTGTCTCGGATAGTCCGGGAGGCCTGTCCCTACAAGATTGTGTGGTATCGCTTCGTTATAACCGTTGTCAAAACGGTTCGGGGAGGTCAAGGAGGGGGAAGGGTGCCGCCTTCCCATTCCTTGTGGCATTCTTTGATTACTTTCTGTCGTTATTGACAGAAAGTAACAGAAAAACCAATCGCGCTTTTTGCTCTCGTCAAGAGAAATATTTCCCCCTGATTGCGAGAATAATATTGACAATCGGGGCGCGAAGCTTTATAATATAAGGTGAAAGAAAATGAAAGGAGAAAACCAACATGAAAGTGACCAAACAGTCCATCATCGGTGACGTTCTCGACCACAACCCCGGAACGGCACAGTTCTTTTTCGAGATCGGCATGCATTGTCTGGGCTGCCCCTCGGCAAGAGGTGAGTCCATCGAGGCCGCTTGCGCCGTACACGGCACCGACGCCGACGCGCTGATCGCCAAGATCAACGCTTACTTGGCAAATAATTAACAATATAAAGGAAATGGGGAGTTTTTGTGAAGGCAGAGACTCCCCAAAATCAAGCCATGAACGAACAACGTAAGCTGAGCCAACGCCTGCAATGCGCCGCCGATATGGTTCGCGCGGGTGCCGTGGTCGCCGACGTGGGAACCGACCACGCCTATGTGCCCATCGCTCTCTGCCTCTCGGGCAGAGCTACGCGCGCCGTGGCGTCCGATATTAACCGTGGCCCGCTGGAGCGTGCGAGAGAAAATATCCGCGTGTGGGGACTTGAGGATCGGATCGACACCCTGCTGTGCGACGGCTTATCACACATAGAGCCCTATCGCCCCACCGACGTTCTCATTCTCGGCATGGGCGGCGAGCTGATCGCACGGATCCTCGCGGACGCGCCCTTCGTGCGCGACGCTGCGATCCGACTCATTCTCCAGCCGATGACGCATCCCGAGGCTGTGCGCGCGTATCTCGCGCAAAACGGCTTTACGATCGTAGAAGAACGGCTCATCAAAGAGGAAAAAATATATCAAATTTTTTGTGCCGAGTACACGGGCGAGCGCGAGGAGTATACGCCCCTCGAGCGGCTTGTCGGCAAACAGAATCTTGCGCGGCGCGATGCCACGACGCACGAGCTGTGCGACCGCTGGCGCGCGGTCTTTCTGACGCGCCTGCAGGGCAAGCGGACGGTCGGCGGCGACACGTCCGAGGAGGAGCAGATCCTCGCCGAAATCCAAAGCTGGGAGGACAACGAATCATGACGGTTCGCGAATTATATCAATTTTTGGACGAAAAGATGCCCCGCGCGCTTTCCTGCGCGTGGGACAACGACGGCCTAATGTGCTGTCCCGACGGCGACCGCGAGGTGCGCCGCGTGCTCGTCACGCTTGACGTGACGGTCGAGGCGGTTAAGGCCGCGATCGCGGGCGGTTACGACGCGATCGTGTCGCATCACCCGATGATCTTCAAGGGGCTCAAGGCCATCAACGAGGAGAATTATATCGCCGACAAGGCCATGACGCTCATTCGCGCGGGTGTGGCTGTCATGTCCTTCCACACGCGCCTCGACGCGGTGGCGGGTGGCGTCAACGATACCTTGGCCGCGCTGCTCGGCCTTGCCGATGTTGAAAGCTTCGGCGAGGAGGGAATCGGCCGTATCGGCACGCTCGCGCAAGAGGAACGCCTGACCGATTTTGCCGCGCGCGTGAAAAATCTGCTCGGTGCGCCTGCCGTGGCGGTTGCCGACGGCGGCAGGACCGTACATCGCGTGGCCGTGCTTGGTGGCGCGGGCGGTGACGACATCGCCCTCGCACAGGCGGCGGGCGCTGACACCTATGTCAGCGGCACGCTTGGCTACCACGATCTGGTCGATGCCCCCGAAAACGGCATGAATCTGTTGGCGGCGGGACATTATTACACCGAGGCGCCCGTCCTCACCGTGCTTCGCGCGTGGATCGCCGAGGCTGACCAAACGATTATCTGTGACACGTACCGCAGCGCGAACGTCGCTGTGATCTGAAAGGAGACCGAAATATGACCTACGTAGTATCCGATCTGCACGGCAGCGCCGAGAAATTCGAGCGCCTGCTCCGTAACATCCGCTTTACCGAGGACGACGTGATGTACGTCCTCGGCGACATCGTCGATTACGGCGAGGGCTCAATGGACCTGCTTTGCGATCTTTCCATGCGCTTCAACGTGATCCCGATCGTCGGCGACCACGATCTGCGTGCCCAGAAGCTTCTCACGGTGCTCGATGGCATGCTGCGCGACGGCAGTATGCCCGACGATCCGACGGTGCTCTCCGAGATGACCGCCTGGATTCAGGACGGCGGTCAGCCGACGATGGAGGGCTTCAAGGCACTCGACGACGACATGAAGGAGGGCGTGCTCGAATACCTTTCCGATCTTTCGCTCTACGAGGAGATCGAGGTCAAGGGCAAAAAATATCTGCTGCTCCACGCGGGCATCGCCGATTTTGATGCGGCTACTCCCCTTGAGGACTATATGCCCGAGGATTTTGTGCGCGAGGCACTTGACCCGAACGTGCGCTATTTTGAGGACGTGACCGTCATTGCGGGACACGTGCCGACCTACGAGATCGAGGGCGCGGAGCGCGGCAAGATCCTCTACGGAAACGGCAGCATTTTCATCGACTGCGGCGCGGCCTTTGACGAGCCGCTCGCCTGTCTGCGCCTCGAGGACGGCAAGGAATTTTATATCGCATGAGCATGAAAAAGGAAGATACGCTCGTTCTGTCCGTTACCGATCTGAACAACCTCGGATGCGGTGTCGGACGGAGCGAGGACGGCCGCGTGATCTTTGTCAAGGGCGCGGTCACGGGCGACGTGGTCGAGGCGAAGGTTATCAAGGTCACCTCCTCGTATGCCGTCGCGCGCCTTTTGCGCGTGGTCGAGTCCTCGCCCCATCGCATCGACAGCGACCCCTGCGACGCGCCTCTCGCGTGCGGTGGATGTGTCTATCGAAAGATTACTTATGAGCATGAATTGGCCGTCAAGAGGGGATACGTCAAGGCCGCCTTTGCCAAGGTCGGACTGCCCGACGTGACGGTGCTTCCCGTCCTCTCGATGGGCAAGCTCTGCGGCTATCGCAATAAGGCGCAGTTTCCCGTGGCCGCGACGAAAAACGGTATCACGGCGGGCTTTTTCGCGCCTAAATCGCATACGGTCATTCCTGCCGTGGGCTGTCAGCTCCAGCATCCGAGCTTTGCTCCCGTTGTCAAAGCCGTCTGCCGCTTTGCCGACGAGAACGGCTGGAGCGTGTACGATGAGCAGACGGGGAAGGGACTGTTGCGCCATATCTATCTGCGCATTGGCGAGAAAACGGGCGAGCTGTTGCTCTGCCTTGTGATCAACGGCAAGGCTCTGCCGAACGGCGAGGGCTTTGTCGCCATGCTCGCGCGTGAGTTTCCCGCGCTTGCGGGCATTCTGATCAACCGTAACGAAAAGAATACGAACGTCGTGCTCGGCAAGGAATTTGTTACGCTCTTTGGGCGCGACTTTCTCGAGGACGAGCTTTGCGGTCTGCGCTTCCAAATCGCGCCCGACTCGTTTTATCAGGTCAATCGCGAGGGCGCGGAGCTGCTTTACGGCAAGGCCGCCGAGGCGGCCGACCTGCGCGGCGACGAGGTCTTGATGGACCTCTATTGCGGCACGGGCACGATCGGTCTTTCGATGGCTCACCGTGTCTCGCGGCTCGTCGGTGTCGAGATCGTGCCGTCGGCCGTCGCGTGCGCAAAGGAAAACGCAGCGCTCAACGGCATCGAAAACGCGGCATTTTTCTGCGCGGACGCGTCGAGCGCCGAGACGATCCTCTCGTGCGCGGGTGGCACACGCCCCGATGTCGTGGTCATCGATCCGCCGCGAAAGGGCTCGACACGCGAGCTTGTCAAGTGCCTCTCGACGCTCGGCGTGCCGAAGATCGTTTACGTCTCCTGCGACCCCGACACCCTCGCGCGCGACTGTAAGTGGTTCGCGGAGGAGGGGTACGCCCTCGGTGAGGTTCAACCGGTCGATATGTTTCCGAGAACGGGGCATGTCGAGTCCTTCGTGTGTCTCGAAAGTAGACGAAAATGAAAAAAGATAAAAATAAACTAAAGGA
>CAYULZ010000091.1:0-6549 GCA_964445865.1 uncultured Lachnospiraceae bacterium
GCTATCTTTTGTCCAATCAGTACTATCCGCCTAATCTCATCGTAACGGCGGGGGCGTGTGCCGTCGGCGTGATTTCGGGCATCGTTTCGCGTTATATCGTCAAGACAAGAGGAACGTGGCAGATCGTGGCCTCGGGCGCGGCCGCGCACATCGTTGGCTCTATGATCATCAAGCCCATCGGCCTTTTTACCTTTTATCAATGGGGCGTCCTTTGGCGCATTCCGCTCTATCTTGTGATCGCGCCACTGGAGATTTTGTTTTTGTGTGTGCTTTTTCGAAGGAAAAACTTCCAGCGTCTTTTGAACGATATTCAGTAAGGAGATTTCTTTATGACCTATGAGGAGGCCTTGGCCTATATCCATGGCGTGAATTGGACCTTTTGTAAGCCCGGCCTTGAACGCATTCGTACGCTTTGTGAGGCGCTCGGCAATCCGCAGAACTCCTTGCAATTTATTCACGTCGCGGGAACGAACGGAAAGGGCTCGTTCTGCTCGATGCTCTCGTCGGTGCTCCGTGCGGCAGGCTATCGGACGGGACTTTACACCTCGCCCTATATCAAGGTGTTCAATGAGCGCATGGCTATCGACGGTGAGATGATTTCTAAGGAGGAGCTGGCGACCTTGACCGCATACGTCAAGCCGATCGCCGACGAAATGGTCGATAAGCCGACTGAGTTCGAGTTGATCACCGCCATTGCTTTTGAATATTTCCGCCGTCATGCGTGCGATGTCGTCGTGCTCGAGGCGGGTATGGGCGGACGGCTCGATTCGACCAATATCATTCGCGAGCCGTTGTTATCGGTCATTACGGGCATTGCGCTTGATCATACCGCGTTCCTCGGCGATACTGTCGAGAAGATTGCCGCCGAGAAGGCAGGAATCATTAAGGACGGCCGTCCCGTGCTGTACGGCGGTGAGGATCGCGCGGCAGGCGCGGTCATTCGTGCGACGGCCGCGGAGCGTGGCTCGGCCTATCACACGGTCAATTACGATGCTCTTATCTGCGAGCGCATGATGTTGGACGGCACGCGTCTGCATTTTGAGGCGCATCGCGACGTGACGATTTCTCTGCTTGGTCTATATCAGCCGAAAAATGCTGCCGTCGTGCTTTCTGCTGTGGATATTTTGCGCGAGACGGGCTTGCTGATCTCCGAGGACGCCGTGAAGGTAGGGCTTGCCGCCGCCGCATGGCCGGCACGCTTCGAGATTCTCTCGCACGAGCCGCTTGTTATCTTTGACGGCGCGCACAACGCACAAGGCATTGATGCCGCTGTGGCGAGTATCAAGCATTATTTTCCACAGCAAAAGCTCTATGTCATGACGGGGGTTTTGCGCGATAAGGATTATCACGCGATCGCACGCCGTCTTTCCGAGGTTACCTCTCGCGCCTTTGTGATGACGCCCGACAATCCGCGCGCGCTCCCCGCCGAGGATTATGCCTCACTTCTGTCCTCGCTCGGAGTAGCCGCCGTGGCCTATCCGACGGTTCGCAAGGCTTACGAAACGGCAAGGGAAGCCGCCGCCCGTGATGGCGTGCCGCTCATTTGCCTCGGCTCTCTGTATACCTACGCATCGCTGTAATTTATCAAAGAAAAGGAATGAAAATATGAAAAAAGTTATCATTACGGGCGCTACGGGCGCCATCGGTACGGCACTGATCCGCGATCTGATTCAAAATGACGTCGAGGTGCTCGTCCTCGCCAGAGAGGGCTCGGCCCGCGTGAATAATATCCCCAACGATCCGCACGTTCGCATTCGCTATTGCTCACTCGATGCGCTTGGCACGCTTGAAAACGATACGGATATCCCCTATGACGTGTTTTATCATTTTGCGTGGGAGGGAACGACGGGGGCGGCACGTAACGATATGCTTCTGCAAAACCGCAACGTGACCTATGCGCTCGACGCCGTCGCTGCCGCGAAGCGCATGGGCTGTCATACCTTCATCGGCGCAGGCTCGCAGGCCGAATACGGCAGAGTCGAGGGTAAGCTCACGCCCGATACGCCGACGCACCCCGATATGGGCTACGGCATCGGCAAGCTCTGTGCGGGACTGATGACGCGCGAGGCCGCGCATCAGCTTGGTATGCGTCATGTGTGGGTTCGAGTGCTCAGCATCTACGGCCCCTGCGATGGCGCGGTGAGCATGATTATGTCCACGATCCGCAACCTCAAGGAGGGAATTGCGCCCAAGTTCACCAAGGGTGAGCAGCTTTGGGACTATCTGTACAGCGCCGACGCTGCCTCCGCCTTCCGCCTGCTCGGTGAGCGAGGCGTAGACGGAAAGACCTACGTTCTGGGAAGCGGGCAGGCCAGACCGCTTGCTGAGTATATCCGCGAAATCGGCAACGCCGCCGCACCGAACGTTACGTTGACCTTTGGTGAGATTCCGTATTCTGATCGTCAAGTGATGCATCTCGAGGCCGATATTTCTGCGCTGACTGCTGACGTGGGCTGGAAACCGCAATATTCCTTCAAAGAGGGCATTTCGTTGCTTCTCGAAACGTGGCGTTGACAATAATCGTACTTTATGCAGACCGCTTCGGCGGTCTGCTGTTTTAAAAAAGGAAAATTTTGGGATCGGTTTGAAAATGGCAATAATTTTTTTGAAAAAATTGAAAAAATATGTTGACAAATGCGTCTGGTTGTGGTATAATAATCAAGCGCTTGATAAAGCAATGGCGGGATAGCTCAGCTGGCTAGAGCAACCGGTTCATACCCGGTAGGTCATGGGTTCAAATCCAATTCCCGCTACCAGGCCCGTTGGTCAAGCGGCTAAGACACCGCCCTTTCACGGCGGTAACGGGAGTTCGATTCTCCCACGGGTCACCAACGCAAGGGCACATCGCAAGCGCGATGTGCTTTTGCGTTGGTGACTCTACGGAAATCGAATCACCGCTGTGCGGTGTCTTGGCGCTTGCCAACCGAACGAAAAGAAAAGCCTCCGTATGGAGGCTTTTCTTTTTTTGAGGCTGGAGATGATTGTTCGGCTTTGCGGACCGTCCGGGAGGCCGGTCCCTACAAGGGAGCGAGGTGGCCGCTTGGTTCGCGTTCTTACGAAACGCCCCACAACTGGGAGTTGGGGCCCGGTTGTGGGGAACGGAGTGGCCGTAGAAAAATATCGGAGCGCATGCCCCTGAAATAAATTCTTGAAAGTTTTTGAGGGAGCTTGAGGGAACTTTTTTCAAAAAGTTCCCTCAATTAAACTCAAACACATTCAATCCTTCAACGATTGCATATATTGATGCATCGTTTCGGCTACAACCTTGCTGTGCGCGACGGCCTCAACGACCGTTCTCGCGCCGTGGACGACGTCTCCGCTTCCAAAGATGCCGGGACGCGAGGTATTTCCGTATTCATCGGCATCGAGCAGGCCGTCGTTGTTGATTTTCAAGCCCGTCGTCGACTTGACGATTACGTCCTGCGGACCTTGGCTGATCGACACGATGACGCTGTCAGCAGGGTAGAGCTGCTCCGTTCCCTCGATATCGGTAAAGGTACCGTCCTCATTCTCGATCACGTCGCAGAAGATCACACCCTCGTCCACGATCTCAACAGGGCGCTTGTTGTACTCAAAGCGCACGCCCTCGAGCTTCGCGTAGCTGAACTCGTATTGGCTGGCGGCTACCTGTTTTGTAATCGAAAAGCAGGTCAGATATTCGGTTCCTTGACGAATGGCCGTTCTTGCCACATCCATTGCCGCGTTGCCCGCACCGATGACGATCACGCGCTGGCCAAGCTTGAAGGATTGCGGACTGTTCAGATAGTTGATGCCGAAATGCACGTGCCCGAGCGTTTCTCCCTTGATGTGCAAGGCGCGCGGCTTCCAGACGCCCGTGCCGACGAAGATCGCCTTGTAGCCGTCGCGGAAGAGGTCCTCAATGCCGATCGAGCCGCCAATGTGCGTGTTGGGGCGGATCTTGATGCCCTTCATCTCGATGTGGCGGTATTGAATGTCATCGAGCACCGCCTTGGGCAGACGAAAATCGGGAATGCCGTAACGAAGCACGCCGCCAATTTCGCTCTTGTTCTCAAAGATCGTAACCTGATAGCCGTAGCGCGCCAGAATGATGGCGATGGTAAGGCCGGCAGGCCCCGAGCCGATGATCGCCACGCGCATGCCGTTCCACGGCTTCGGCCCTTGTGTCATCTTGGGCGCGTATGCGCGGGAAATGTATTGCTCAATGGTCGAAAAATGCACGGGAACCCCCTTGGCCGTCAGCACGCAGTGCCCCTCGCATTGCTTTTCGTGATTGCAGATCAGGCTGCAAATCGTGGTCAGGGGGTTGTTCTCAAAGAGAAGTCGCCCCGCCTCATCCAGCTTGTTTTCCTTTAAGAGACCGATCACGCGGGGAATGGGTGTCGAGATGGGACATCCCTTGACGCATTGCGGATTTTTACATTGCAAGCATCGGTTTGCCTCATCCATGATATGTAAGGCCATGGGAAAATCCCCCTTTCTTTTTATCGTTAACTTTTGGCAATCTGTAGTGCGGTCTCATAAACGGCAGGGCTTCCGGCCAAAACGGTCGTAGGGCCGTCAAGGCAGATCGGCGTGCCGTCGATAGCCGTGATGATACCGCCTGCCTCGCGGATCAGCAGAACGCCTGCCATGATGTCCCACGGGAAGGTGCGGTATTCAAAAAAGATATCGATACGACCTGCCGCCAGATAGGCAAGATCAAGTGCACACGAGCCGCTGCGACGAAGATCGGCACAGGGCATGAAGAATTTTTTACACATGGCAAACGTCAGGTCCCCGTGCGTGTCCTTGGAATAGGGGGACGTGCCGAACATAACAAGCGCACGGTCGATCGGTCGGGACGAGACGGCAATCGGCTCTCCGTTGCAAAACGCGCCCTTGCCGCGCTCGGCAGAGAACATTTCGTCAAGATACGGATCGTAAACTGCACCGAAAACCGCCACACCGCGCTCGAGAAGCGCGAGTGAGATGGCAGAATGATGATAGTCACAGATAAAGTTTGTCGTGCCGTCGATCGGATCGATGATAAAGCAGTGCTCGGCAGTCATTTCTGCTACGTCATTTTCCTTTTCCTCGGCAATGAATTCGGCGTCGGGAAAGAGCTCCTTCACGCCCGCGAGCAAGAAATCTTGTACGCGAACGTCAAACTCGGTTACGAAATTAGCCGTACCTGCCTTTTCCGTTACCTGTTTTCCTATGTTTTCCTCGCGTGCGGCAAGGATTATTTGTCCTGCTTCGCGCATCAAGGCGAGCAGACCTTCATAAAGAGGGAAGTGGGGCATAATTCAAATTCCTTTCTGGATTTCTTACATCAGACCGAGCAAGGCGTAAATGAAATACGTCGCACCGCCGATGAGCATCATGGCGATCAGCACCCAGCAGAGAAGCTGGAGCCAAAATCGCGAGTTTTTGTTTTGCTTCATGGGATCTCCTTGTTACGAATCGATCGTCAGCTGCTGCTTGAAAATGTCCTTTTCGGCAAGCAGCTGGCCGCTTGCGGGAATTTTCAGCTTGCGGTAGCCCTTGGCAGCTTCTGCTTCAAAGCGGTTGGTCGCGCGCACCAGCTTCTGTCCCTTCTTCATCGTCATGAGCGTCACACCTGCAGAGGTCTTGGTCGCCTTGACGGGAATAAGCGAGGTCTTGAGCACGATGGCACGGTCGGCGGAGCTGACGAGCATGATCTCAAACGGCTCCTTTTCCTTCTCGTAGAAGACACCGCAGATAGGAGAGGCCTCGGAATAAGCCTTGATCAGCTTCTTGCGGTTGCTCTTGGTTTCGTAATTCGAAACGGGAATACGCACACCCTTGCCGTTTTCGAAGATAAAGACGAAATTCTCGCCTGCGGGGTAGCCCTTCTGTACGCGCATAAAGACGGGCTTCTCACCGTCGTCCATGCCGAGCTTGGCAGGGAGGTAATCACCCATTGCCGACGCCTTGACACAGTCGAAATCGGCGGTCTTGGCACGATAGATCTGTGCACGGTCGGTAACAAAGATCAGGTCGGAGAGGTTGTCGGTGTCCTCGGTGATGATGATCTCGTCGTTGTCCTTGAGCTTCTGCTCGTCGTTGCCGCGCAACGATTGCAGGGTGATCTTCTTGAAGTAGCCCTCGCGCGTCAGATAGAGGCGTGCGTTGTAGTTTTCCACCTCGTCCTCCTCGTCGTAGACCTCAATGTCATCGGCATAGATGATCTGCGAGCGACGGGGCTGGGCGTATTTTTTCTTGATTTCGGAGAGCTGGGAGGCAATGAGTGCCTTGAGCTTCAGATCGTCGCCGAGAATATCCTCGATTTTGGCGATCTCGGCCTGCAGGCCTTCGATTTCCTGAATGCGGTTGATGATATACTGCTTGTTGAGGTTACGCAGCTTGATCTCCGCAATGTAATTCGCCTGGATCTCGTCGATGGAGAAGCCCTTCATTAGGTTGGGGATGACCTCCTCCTCCTTCTCGGTATGGCGAATGATGCGGATTGCCTTGTCGATGTCAAGAAGAATCTTGCCAAGACCGAGCAACAGATGCAGCTTATCCTTCTTCTTTTGCAGGTCAAAGGTCAGCTCGCGGCGTAGA
>CAYULZ010000092.1:0-6510 GCA_964445865.1 uncultured Lachnospiraceae bacterium
TCTCCTCGGTGGTGATGTTGTTGCGGAGCACGAGATCGAGCTCGAATTTGCCGTCACGCATACGGGCGATCGGTGTGATCGTGTTGTGCGGCTCGCCGTCGGTCTCGGCAAGGATAAAGGCGCTCTCGTCGGTGTAGCCGCGCCACGCCGCGAGAATGCGGTCGGCAAGCTCAACGAGCTGCATTTTATCGGTCGCGCGCAGACGGATGACCGACATCGGCCACTTGACGATACCCGCCTCGACCGTCTCGAAGCCCTTAAAGGTGACGGCCTTTTCGATCGGTGCCTTCGCCATCGCGAAGGTGTAGTGGCCGCCCTGCATATGGTCATGCGAGAGGATCGAGCCGCCCACGATCGGCAGATCGGCATTCGAGCCGAGGAAATAGTGCGGGAACTGCTCGACGAAATCGAGCTGACGGATGAAGGTATTGCGGTCGATCTTCATCGGCACGTGCTCGCCCGAGAGGACGATGCAGTGCTCGTTGTAGTATACGTAGGGGGAATACTGCATGAACCACTGCGCACCGGCCAAGCGCGTGGGGATCAGGCGGAGCGTCTGACGTGCGGGACGGCCGGCATTGCCCGCATAGCCCTCGTTCTCGGGGCAGAGCAGACATTTCGGGTATCCGCTTTGCGGCAACAGCTTCGCGGCCGCGATCGCACGGGGATCCTTTTCGGGCTTGGAGAGGTTGATGGTGATGTCGAGCGTGCCGTAGTCGCCCTCGGTCTCCCACTTCATGTCCTTGGCCACGCGATAGGTGCGAATGTAGTCGCTGTCGCGGCAGAGCGCATAAAAATAGTCGGTAGCCTCGACGGGCGAGATCTCGTAGAGCGCGAGAAATTTGCGAATGACCTCGGACGGACGGGGCGTGAGGATTCCCATGAGCTTCGTGTCAAAGAGATCGCGGTAGACGATGCTGTTCGACTCCAAAAGGCCTTTTTCTGCGGCAAAGTCGCACAGATTGGCGAGGATCGCTTCGAGCGATTCCTCGGCTTCTACGGGCTCGTCGGGGCATTCGGCAAGGCCGAGGGCGGCGAGCAGGGAATTGGTCATGTAGATGCGGTCCTCGGGCTCGATGAGGTGCTTGCGAAGCGCGTAATCGACGAGCTGGCGGATCGAAACGGTAACGTCGGTCATCATAAAAGAAAAGTCCTCCAAATTGGGAAATTTTTATCAATTTTTATTATATCACGAAAAGCGGCTTCTGTCAAAGGGTTTTTGCGGTTTTTTGGATTTTTGAAAACGTATAGAATAAAAAAGCTCCCTTTTGTAAAGAGAGCTCCCACGGGAGCGAGGGAGGAATTGTTTTACAACCCCTCCGCCTCGTTCCTCGGCACCTCCCCTTGCACACTTGCACAGGGGAGTCTTTTTTGCTTGATTTAATGATACGTGCCGCCGTAGCGGTTGTAGTTTCCGCTGTTTTCATTGCGGTTGTATCGGTCGTTATTCGCATTTCCGCCGTTGTTGCCGCCGTCGCCCCCCGATTTCTTCTTCTTGAGCGTACGGACGATGATCACGATTGCTACGACGATGATACCCGTCGCGATGATCAGTGTGAAGATGTCGCTTGCGGGAATCTTGCGCTCGAAGACGTCGTCAATGTCGTCCACGACGAGCACGACGGAAATACCCGTCGCCTCGGTGAAGGACGTCAGCGCGTCATTCACCGTCTGCTCGGTCAGAGGCAGCTCGGTCTTGTTCGTCAGGTGCGATGCTACTTGCGTATGGTTTTCATGGTCGCAAGAGGACTTGTAGGAGCTTGGCAAATTCTTCGCCGTGATCTGATCCTCCATGGCTTCTACCACGCGGGCAAGATTGGAATCGAGCGAATATTTGTAGGATTGTGCGTTGATCGACGACGTAATGGCACGGCCATATGCCGTCTGATCGTTGCCGAACATATCGTTGATCGACGTGTCGATATGGTCGCCAACCCACGCGATATACGCATAGTCCCAATATTCCTCGTCCTCAACGAGGAAGACAAGCAGCAGATGATCCTCGTATGCCGTCGACGTGCCGAATTCGGCCGCATATTGCGCGTCGGCGTAGTCCTGGAATACGTTTTCATCATAGGTCAGGTTGCCGCCGCTCGCCACCGTGGATACAGCCGAGCCGAAGGAACCGACCACGCTGAATATCATGAGTGCCGCCACAAGGATCAGCACGATGGGGAGCATCATAAGACCCATCAGACCGCCAAGGCATCCGCCGCCGTAATAAGGTCTGTGATACCAGCCGCCAAAGCGAGGGCCGAAGCCCCAACCGAAATGCGGGCCTCTCGGGCCGTGCGGACCCCCAAAGCCTCCGCCGCGGTGTCCGCCACCGCCAAATCCACCGCCGCCTCCGAAGCTTCCACCTCCGAAGCCGCCTCCGCGAAAGCCTCCGCCTCCGCGCGATCCTCCACCGGGTCCTGGCATAATCGTATACCTCCTGATTGTTCGTAATATTATGGGTATATTGTACCACAAAACGGCGTGCTTGTAAAGTCCTATGAAAATTTTATTTTTTCTCGTCTGCATGCGACAAATTTTTTGTTTCTCTTGTGATAGAATAGGGAGGAACAAAAAACGGAACGAAAAAATCAGGAAGGAGAAACGTATGCTAAAGCACCACTGCCAATATGAAACCGCCTATGGCGACGGCGTTCTTGTGATCCGTCTCTTGGGAGAGATCGACCACCACAGCGCCGTCAACGTCCGAACGGCACTCGATGAGGAGATCATGCGCCTGCGGCCGCAGAAGGCGGTTATGGATCTTGGGGGCATCGAGTTTATGGATAGCTCGGGCCTGGGGCTGATCATGGGGAGGTATTCCTTGATGCAAAAGCTGGGAGGAACGCTGACCCTGAGAAGCCCCAACGAACGGATCGTGAAAATTTTTGAGCTTGCCAATCTCGGACGCATGATCCGAATTGAGGCAGACGGAGAGGAGGAGTCCAAATGAAAGCAAAGGGAACCAAAAACAGCTTTTCGACCGAGGTGCTCAACGAAATGAAGCTGCGGCTTCCGTCTCTTTCGGTCAACGAATCGATGGCGCGCGCGGCGGTTGCAGCCTTTTGCAGTCAGCTTGACCCATGCGCGAGCGAGCTGGCCGATATCAAATGCGCCGTTTCCGAGGCCGTCACCAACTGTATCGTCCACGGCTACCGCGACACGGTCGGCATCATTTACATAACCGTGCGCCTATGCGAGGAACGCATCGTCCGCATCGAGATCAAGGATCGCGGGTGCGGCATCGAAAACGTCGAGATGGCGCGTCAGCCGCTCTATACGACCGATGCGGCGGGCGAGCGAAGCGGCATGGGCTTTACGGTGATGGAAAGTTTTTGTGATAAGGTTAGGGTGTTTTCAAAATGCGGCAAGGGTACCACGGTGACACTGTTCAAACGCTTGACGCGCCGCTCGTGACGGAGCAGGTCTCCGTTGCTTCGCAGGGTACGCAGACAAGCCATAGTACCTATGCTGATAACCGAGAGCGCATTCTGCTCGCACAGAGTGAGGACGAGAGCATTTCGTCGCGGGCGACGGCCGAGCTGATCGAGGCCAATCAAGGCCTGATTCGTACGATCGCCATGCGTTTTCGGGAAAGAGGCGTAGATTTTGAGGATCTGATGCAGATCGGCACGATCGGTATGATTAAAGCGATCCGAAACTTTGATACGGAGCGTGGGACCTGCTTTTCGACTTACGCTGTGCCCCTCATTTTCGGCGAGATTCGCCGTCACCTGCGCGACGAGGGGCCGATCAAGGTGGGGCGGTATTATAAGAAGCTCGGAAGCGCGTTGTTAAACGAGAAAAATCGAATTATGGCCGAGGAGGGCAGAGAGGCACGGATCGGAGAGCTTGCCGCGCATTGCGGTGTCAGCACCGAGGAGGCGGCCATGGCGCTTGACGCCATGTCACCTGTAGTTTCGCTGTCGTCGGCGGCTTATTCCGAGGAGGACGGCATCGAGCTTGGGGAGACGCTTGTCGACCGTGAAGCCAGCGACGAAATTCCAAGAATGTGCGAGCAGATCGCCCTCGGACAAGCCTTAAAGAAGATGCCCGAGCAATGGCAGAAGATCGTCATGCTTCGCTATTTTCGGAATTTGACACAGCAGCAGACGGCAGACGTGATCGGCGTCACACAGGTCAAAATTTCGCGCGAGGAGAAGAAGATCATGGCGTTTTTGCGTGAAGAGCTTGGAAATTAAATTATGGAATGAAGGACGGTTTTCTGTGTTTTTTACACAAAGAACCGTCCAAAATTTCGTATTTTTTTTATTTTGTAGGGACAGGCGTCCTCGACTGTCCATTTGCATAACACTTTTTAATAGCCGTATGGCATAGGAAAATGTTTCGTTTTACGGACAGTCGAGGACGCCTGTCCCTACACGGCTGTGGGATTTTATTTTTCACCATATAGGTGCAACCTTTGGTCGCCCTTTTTCCTTGACAAAACTTTTTGCGTATGGTAAAATGGAAATATAAAACCAGGGGAGGATTCTATAATGAACGCAAAAATCAAGGATCTGCTCTCGCACGCTACCTTTCATTTGTTAAAGATCTTTGGCTGCGGTTGGCTGGGCACGGCGCTCTCACTCATTCCGTGGAATATCATACGCTTGATCAAGCATAGCGACGAGACAACGAAGCTCTTTGATAACGCCATGGAATCCGTTTTTACCGTCGCGTTTGCCATGGCCTTTTTGTTCCTGTTTTCCTTCCGTGAGGGGCACAAGGAGGGGCATATCCCGTATACGAAGGGCTTTCTCGCCCTCTGTTGTATTGTTCCCGCCGTGGCGCACTGCCTCATTTGCGTGATCTCGGGCGGAAACGTCTATCTGATGATGATGCCGCTTTTCTTCGCGATTGCGTGGGCGGGAAGTGAGACGGCCGTCACGGTCGGACAGATTTTTGTTGTTAGTCTCCTTTGCGATCTGCTTTATGCGGTTGCGCTTTATTTCGGCACGATTTTTGGAAGGCGTCACCGCGTACGGGATAAGGAAGCGTTGACGCGCCCATCGAACCAATGAGTCAAAAGATAATGGATTCAAAAAAGAGCAAGCCTTGCTTGCTCTTTTTTGTATGCTATTTTACGCCTTTTGTCTAATCGCCTCATACAGCTTATCCGAAAGGGCGGTGAATTCCTCGATCGAGAGCTTCTCGCCGCGGATCTCGGGTGCGTGGCCACAGGCCACGATCGCCGCCGTGATCTCTTCCTTCGTCAGCTCGCCAAATACCGCAGACAGCGCGTTCGGTAGGGTCTTGCGGCGTTGCTCAAAGGCCGCACGGATCGTGCGGAAGAGCGTGGCTTCGTCCTTCGGGCGGTAGGGCTTTTCCTTGTGAAGCGTGATGCGCACCACGGTCGAGTCAACCTTCGGTACAGGAATGAAATTGCCTGCACTCACGCGGAACAGCTTTTCGGGCGTGCCGTAATAATTCAGCACTGCCGTGATCGCGCCGCAATCCTTGCTGCCCGCAGGGGCGCACAGACGGTCGGCAACCTCGGCCTGGATCATGATCGTGATGTGCGAGAAGGGAAGCCCCGATTCGAGCAGCTTCATCAGGATCGGCGTCGTAATATAATAAGGGAGATTGGCACAGATCGCCACAGGACCCTCGGCAAAATAGGGTGCGAGGAGCGCGTCGAGATCGGTTTTCATGACGTCCTCGTTGATGACAGTCACGTTGCGGTATTCGCCAAGCGTATATTTGAGCACGGGAATGAGGCCGTGGTCGATCTCAAGCGCGACAACACGACGGTAACGCTCGCACAGCTCGCGCGTCAGCGAGCCGATGCCGGGGCCGATCTCGAGAATGGTGGTGTTCGGGTCGAGACAGCAGTTGTCGGCAATGTCCTCGACGACCATATTGTTGGTCAGAAAATTCTGCCCGAATTCCTTTCGAAAATTGATGGAAAACATTGCCATAATTTGGCGAATGGTTTTAATATCGCAAAGATTCATAAAATCGCAAACTCCCTTCACGAAAATCAAAGGTGGTGTTGTCATTTCTTGGATATTGTACCATAAAACGCAAAAAAAATCAAGAGATGTGAAAGGATTTGAAATTTTTTTAAAAAAAGATATTGACAAATCGAAAAAAATGGTTTATAATATACCCGTTATGCTGGTGTAGCACAGTCGGTAGTGCAGCTGATTCGTAATCAGCAGGTCGAAGGTTCGAGTCCTTTCACCAGCTCCAAGCCTCAAGGCTTTTGCCTTGAGGCTTTCCAATCGAATTGCGGGAACGCAATTCGGGGTGCTTGGAACACGACCGCCGCCAGGGGCGGAGAGAGGGAGTGCGACAAGGGAGAGAATAAGGAGCATGGATTGCGATAGCAAACCAGGCGACTATATTCTCGAGAGGGGGCTCAGCTTGGTAGAGCGCTTGGTTCGGGACTCAATCACCGTTCTCGGCGTAGAATTTTAGAGTAGAGCCGAAAACCCTTGAAAACACTGACTTTTTCGGCTCTCCCGAATGTCGAAAAGTCATCAAATCTTCGGTCTGACCACATGTTTGACC
>CAYULZ010000093.1:0-6473 GCA_964445865.1 uncultured Lachnospiraceae bacterium
TCTCCTCGCGTGCCTCGGCCTCGGTCTCGTGCATGGTATGACCCTCCTGCCACAAAAATTCCGAGGTACGCAGGAAGGGTCTGGTCGTCTTTTCCCATCTGACGACGCTGCACCACTGGTTATACAGCTTCGGCAGGTCGCGGTAAGACTGAATGATATTTTTGTAATGCTCGCAGAACAGCGTTTCGGATGTAGGGCGTACAATCAGTCGCTCGGACAAACGGTTCTGACCGCCAATCGTAACGATGGCACACTCGGGAGCAAAGCCCTCGACGTGATCCTTTTCTCTCTGCAACAGGCTTTCGGGAATGAACATCGGCATATACACATTCTCATGGCCGAGGCGCTTAAATCGTGCGTCCAGATCGTGCTGAATGTTCTCCCAGATGGCGTAGCCGTAGGGGCGGATGATCATGCAGCCCTTGACACCCGAATAGTCGGCCAACTCTGCCTTTTTTACTACGTCGGTATACCACTGTGCAAAATCGACGTCCATCGACGTGATCTGCTCTACCATTTTCTTATCGTTTGCCATTTTGATATCCTTTCGTTCGGTCAATACTATACCTCTATATTATAAATCATCTTGCGGAAATTGTCAACAAAAATCGCTTGATAAATTCATCGGAAGTGTGGAAAAATAAAAAGAAATACCGATTTTGGGAGTCATTGCATGAAAAAAAACTCGTCTTCCTCCGATTTTGCCACGATTCTTTCGTTGCGCATACCCCGCCTGGACACCGCAACTGCCCGTCGAGCGCTCGACCTTGCCCTGATGCAACCCGACCGATGCACCAAGGTCTATACGCCAAATCCGCAAATGACGCTTGGCGCACACGACACCCCTGCGCTTGCCGACGTTCTCTCGCGTGCCGAGCTGCTCTTACCCGACGGCATCGGTCTTGTTCTCGCCTCCCGCATACTCGGCACGCCCCTGCCCGAGCGGATCGCCGGCATTGATGCCGCCCGATACGTACTGTCGATGGCCGAAAAGAAGGGACTGTCGGTAGCCCTTCTCGGCGCCAAGGAGGGCGTGGCGGCGCGTGCCGCCGCACGCCTGCGGCGCGTGCTTCCCCGTCTGCGCATCTGCTACGTGCATCACGGCTACTTCGACCGCAACGGTGCAGAAAACGACGCGGTTCTCGCCGCACTTCACGCGGCCGCTCCCGATATTCTTTTTGTTTGCTTCGGGTTTCCCGCACAGGAGATGTGGATCGACCGACACGCACCGACACTTCCCTCCCTCCGTCTTTGCATGGGTCTTGGCGGCTCGCTCGACGTATGGGCGGGCAACGTGCGCCGCGCGCCGAGATGGGTAAGCGCTTGCGGTTTGGAATGGCTTTGGCGCGTGCTCTGCGAGCCGCACCGCGCGCACATCTTCCTTGAGATTCCCCGTTTTTTCCTGCTGGTCCTTCAACAAAAACGAGGTAAAAAAGGAAGGGCCGTTGCCGATCAGCTTTGATCGGCAACGGCCCTTTATCTTCAGATTTTATTTTCTTGTGATTACAGGAATCAGCGGATGCAGCATCAAGCGAAATTCTCGCCGTTCAGTTAATAATGTATTTTTCAAATTCACGATAATAATCGTGATCCATTTCGATCTTCAGATCGTTCCAATCGAGCTTCTTTGCCAGCACCACACCGAGCAAGCTCTTGGCATTTACAGAAAACTTTGCACCGCTTTTCAAAACGATTTTACCCTTAAGGCCCGTAGCAACGGCTACCAACGCCTTGGCATCTGCCATGGTATCAATTTCAATGTTATAAACGTACTTTCCTTCTACACTCATGTTCATCGATCTCCTTTCCAAGATGCGCGGAATTTGGCCGAATCGACATCCAAATACAGTGAATGATTACTGATTACCTGTGAGCATATTCTACAAAACAATTGTGTCTATATTATGACCATTCAATGAATTCATTGTAAAATTGCACAATTTTGCCATTCAAAAAATGTGCACTTTAACCAAGCTCAAGAACCTTTTTTTTCAGAATCGCGCTTGTGCTTTTTTGCCGAACGCTTCTGGATGTATAGATACACCAGATAGCCGCACAGGCTGAGCGCTGCGGCGACAATGAAAAAGGAAATTGCCGTCGTCAGCTTGTCCCCAACGAGGGCGTCGCCGCCCAGTGTCGACATCAAAATCGACGGAATTCGGGCAAAGGCGGTCAAAAGCACGTATGCGGGAATGCTCATCTCGGTCAGGCCGATTACGTAGGTCAACAGATCCTTCGGCGTGCCGGGAATCAAAAATAACAGAGCTGTCAAGATGTTTCGCTTGGAGGGGTCGTTAAGAATCGGCAGTGCGTCCAGCTTTTCGCGCGAGTAGATCGATTCGACGAATTTTCTGCCGAAACGACGGACGAGCAGGAGCACGAGCACGCTTCCGATCATCGCACCGGCAAGGCAGATCAGCGCGCCCCACCAGGGACCAAAGATGTAACCTGCGGCAATTTCGACAAGCTCCCCCGGGATCAGCGCGATCACGACCTGAAGAATGCACACCAGAATCATGACCAAAGCGCCAAGGATATAGTGCCCGTCGATCCACTGCCGAACGATATCGGGATCGGAAAACTCTTTTCGAATATAGAAAAATCCAATCACCGCAAGCACGCAAGAAAGCACGGAAAACGCACCGAGAACAACCGCCGCGACCTTTTTTGAATAGTGCTTGGTTTCCTTGAGCTCGGTATCCTGCAGCTTATCCTGCAGAGCATGCTTGATTTTTTCGCTTTTTTTCATAAAAACTTCCTTTGCTTGAACGCGAAATACGTGACGCGTCCAACGTTTTTTACGCATCGATCTTCATATCTCCCGTTTTAATCCAACCAAGCTTCCTCATAATTTCGTTAAATATCAAGGAAAGGATCGCGGGAAGAATGATACAAACAAGCAGCAAGCCGATCCACATCATGGCATCGGGGTTTTCGGTAGCATCGATCACACCGATCGGGCCGACGAGACCGCACGTACCCATTCCTGCCGCCACGCCCTGACATTTCAATTTGAAGATCATCGTGGAGATCGGGCCGGTCACCGCCGCCGCCAGCGTCGGAGCAACCCAAATCACGGGCTTTTTGACGATATTGCCCATCTGAAGCATCGACGTACCGAGTCCCTGCGATACGATACCGCCCCAACGGTTTTCACGGAAGCTGATGACGGCAAAGCCGACCATCTGTGCACAGCAGCCTGCCACACAAGCACCGCCTGCGAGCAAAAAGCCCTCGGACGTTCCGTTTGTCAAGGAGACGGCGTACGCAGCCTCGGAGAAGATCATCGCACAGATCGCTGCCGAGGAGATGGGAAGCGTCAAAATTACGCCCATAACCACCGACAGAACGATGCCCATCAAAAGGGGCTGGAAGGTGGTCGCCAAGGAGACGAACGCACCGAGATAATACATAACGTAAGAAATCAGCGGGCAGAGCAGCCAGGATGCGGCGAAGCCTGCGAGCAGAGTCACCACGGGCGTGACCAAAATATCGATTTTCGTTTTTTTGGAAACAAGCTGTCCGAGCTCACAAGCCACAATCACGGCGAAAAAGGCGCCGGCAGGCCCTGCGGCGTAAAACACGCCCGAGCCGTCCGTAGCAGTAGCCGCCCATTTCAGAATGGCACCGCCTTCTCTGGCCACGATCGCGCCCATAGCGTTTGACATCGCACCGACAGCCGCACAGGAAAACATAACGAGCGGGTGCGCGCCCAGTCGGTGAGCAATGGCAACACCGATTGCCATACCCGTAGCGGCCTTGGCATACGTTGCGATCGTATTCAAGAGCTCAAGCCCGGTATACTTATAGACCGTACCAAAAATCGTACCGATCAGAAGAGAGGCGAAAAGCCCCAGAGCCATTGCACCCATGGCATCAATAAAATAGCGTTTTAAGTACTTTTTCAACACTTCCATAACTAACCTTCCTTTATTTTTATGCTTTTTGATGGATGCATGAATTAAAAGGGGAAGCCGGGAATCATGCGCAAAAGCTCATACGCCACAGGAATGAGGAGCGCAGGCAACAGATTGCCAACCTTACATTTTTTCGGAGCAAGCAGATTGAGACCAACACCGAAGATAAGCACCGAGCCGATACCCGACAGCGTCATAATCAGATGTTCGGACATCAGGGGCGAAATAAAAACGGCAAATACCGTAATCAAGCCCTGATATACGCCGACGGTCAGAGCGGCAAACACCGCACCGACGCCGTATGCCGAGGCGAACACCGCCGTGATGACCATATCCAGAATAGATTTGACAAAAAGCGTTTGGGAGTTTCCCGTCAAGCCTTCCTCAAGCGGACCGCAAATCGCCATCGCGCCCACGCAGGTGACGAGGGAAACGGTCACGAAGCCCTCGACGAAGCGGCTGTCACTTTTGGCCTTGACGACGTTTTTTAATTTATCCCCGATCGAATCGAGGCGCTTTTCAATATTGATCGCCTCACCGATCAAGCCGCCGATCACGAGTGACAGAACAATAAGCATCGTGTAGCCCGTTTCGAGACCGTTCTCTCCTACGGAAAAGATCATCTGCAAAGCACCCGAAGCACCGATAAAGATGGTTGCCAAGCCACACGCCTGAATCAGCGTCTCGCGGAAGCGATCCTTCAGCCCACCGCGACAAAGTGTGCCAAACAAGCCACCGAGGATCATAGCCAAGACGTTTACTATGGTTCCAAGACCTCTCATAATTATCATTCCTTATGTATTTTTCGACAGTATTTTTCTGAATTTATATTTTTTGTCTCGCAAGAAAACGCCATTGTTTTTCACGATCCTCAATCGACGCATAGCCGATGCCGACGCGGACATCGGTTACAAATTCCAACACAGTTCCATCATCCTCGATCCATAGACCGCTTTCGGGTGTCAGCAGACATCGGTTCAGGGAACGGTCGATCTGCATATGCTTCGTTACGCGTCCCGGGCCGACGATCCCTTCTACTCCGCGGATCAAAACCGCCTCGGGGTGTCCCTCGGAGCCGGTCGTCAGATTGAGCAAGGAATGCATGCCGTAGCACAAATATACGTATGCGCGCCCGCCCTCGCCGTACATCACGTCGGTGCGCGGCGTTCGGCCGCGATGGGCATGACAAGCGGTATCCTCCTCCCCGAAATAGCATTCGGTTTCGGTAATGCGCAAGCGTAGCACACCATCCACAGTAGCTCGGCACAAAAGCTTGCCGAGCAATTGTGGGGCAAGCTCGGTTGCAGGACGGGAAAACCAAGTGCGCGGCAAGACCGTTCTGCCCGTCATTTCTTTGTTTTTCGCTTCCATAGAAATTCCTTACATTATAATTAGATATTATATCACAACTTCTCAAAAAATTCAAGTGGCTATTTCGATTTTTTCAGCCGATTGTGCTCCATCCAACATTCCTCGACATTTCATTTCAATAATCGGCACAAAAAAAGATTCTGCTTTTTATTGTTTTAAAGCGTTTTATATCTTTTTCGTAGCAATAAATCGCACATATTTTTATTTTCATTCCAAAAAATCCGCACAAAAAAAACAGTTTCAAAAATCTGTATTGAATCGCTCGCCACGTCTTGACTTTTCTGCTTTTTTCTGTTATAATATAAGATGTATGAAATTTTAGCAATTCATTCGTTGCTCTCACGGGCTAGCGAATAAAAAGGAGTTATTTATGATCAAGCTGACATCTCACGGTGTCTATTTGGTAGACGGCAAGCTCGCCGACCGCGCCGAGCTTTCTGCGGCCGAGGCCAGAAAAAACACCATCGCCTACTCGATTCTGAACGCACACAACACCGCGTCCGATGATGCGCTTCGCATTCGTTTTGATGCGCTGGTGTCTCATGATATTACTTACGTAGGAATTATCCAAACGGCACGCGCCAGCGGACTTCGCGAATTTCCCATTCCCTACGCGCTGACCAACTGCCACAACTCACTGTGTGCCGTCGGCGGCACGATCAACGAGGACGACCACGTCTTCGGCCTTTCGGCCGCGAAAAAGTACGGCGGCATTTACGTTCCTGCCAATCAAAGCGTCATTCACTCCTACGCCCGTGAGGAGCTTGCCGGCTGCGGCAAGATGATTCTCGGCTCGGACTCCCATACCCGCTACGGCGCACTTGGCACGATGGGTGTCGGCGAGGGCGGTCCCGAGCTGGTCAAGCAGCTTCTTCGCAACACCTATGACATCAAAGCCCCCGAGGTCGTGCTCGTCTATTTGACGGGTGCTCCCAAGCGCGGCATCGGCCCGCACGACGTGGCGATCGCCCTCGTCGGTGCGACCTTTGGCAATGGCTTCGTCAAAAATAAGATTCTCGAATTCGTTGGCCCCGGTGTCAAAAACCTGTCGATCGATTTCCGTAACGGCATCGACGTCATGACGACCGAAACGACCTGTCTGTCCTCTATCTGGGAGACCGACGAGGTCGGTCACAAGCACTACGTTGCACACGGCAGACCTGACGATTACAAGGAGCTCCGTCC
>CAYULZ010000094.1:0-6454 GCA_964445865.1 uncultured Lachnospiraceae bacterium
CTACAACCCGATCAAGATCATGGCTGATTCGGGTGCCCGTGGTTCCGTGGCACAGATGCGTCAGCTCGCAGGTATGCGAGGCCTGATGTTCGCAACCAACGGTAAGACTATCGAGCTTCCGATCAAGTCGAACTTCCGTGAGGGTTTGAACATCCTTGAGTACTTCATGGGTGCAAAGGGATCGCGTAAGTCGCTGTCCGATACGGCACTCCGTACGGCAGACTCGGGTTACCTGACGCGTCGTCTCGTTGACGTTTCTCAGGACGTTATCGTTCGGGAGGAAAAGTTCGATACGACGAAGGGGGCGTGGGTCGAGCAGATCATTGACGAAAAGAATAACCAGGTGCTTGAGCCGCTTCAGGACAGAATTGCCGGACGTTATACCATCGGCGACATTCTCGATCCCAAGACGGGGGAGGTCATTGTCGGCGACGACGAGATGATCTCCGAGGAGCAGGCTAATGCCATCATTGCGGCGGGCATCGATAAGGTGTATATCCGTACGGCTATTCAGTGCCATGCCAAGCACGGTATCTGTGCACACTGCTACGGTGCAGACCTCGCATCGGGCAAGCCCGTTAAGGTCGGTGAGGCCGTCGGTATCATTGCCGCACAGTCGATCGGTGAGCCCGGTACCCAGCTGACGATGCGTACCTTCCATACGGGTGGTGTCGCAGGATCGGATATTACGCAGGGTCTTCCCAGAGTCGAGGAGCTCTTCGAGGCAAGAACGCCGAAGAAGACCTGCGTGCTCGCAGAGCTTGACGGTACGGTTTCGTATATCGAGCCGGGCGATACGCCTAACACCTACGTGGTTGACATCATGGGTGAAGACGGTACGCTGACGCGCCACCAGATCCCGTTCGGTAAGCGACTGATCGTTTCCGAGGGCCAGGAGGTTCATAAGGGCGATGCGCTGACCGAGGGTAGCAAGGCACCGAGTGACATCATGAGAATCTTCGACGATCCGAACGATCCGAACAATCGCGAGTATCTGGATAAGGTTTACGAGTATATCATCAAGGAAATTCAGAAGGTTTACCGTTCGCAGTCCTGTAACGTCAACGATAAGCACATCGAGATCATTGCTCGCCAGATGACGAGAAAGATCCGCATCTCTTACAGCGGTGATACCGATATGTTGGTGGATTCGCTCGTGGATATGACCGAATTCGAGGAAGAGAACAACAAGATCCAGGCGAGAATCGACGCCGGTGAAAACGCCAAGATGGCAGAGGGTAAGCCGATCCTGCTTGGTATCACGAAGGCATCTCTCCAGACCGAATCGTTCATGTCGGCAGCCTCCTTCCAGGAGACCACCAAGGTTCTTACCGAGGCGGCCATCCGTGGAAAGGTCGACCACCTGCGCGGCTTGAAGGAGAATGTCATCATCGGTAAGCTGATTCCCGCAGGTACGGGTATGAGCTGCTATCGCAACATCAACGTGAAAAAGGAAGAGCCCGCCGTTGAGGAGACGGTCGTAGGCTGATTGCCAATTTCATAACCTCATAAAAAAGAGCCTTGCTTCGGCAAGGTTCTTTTTTGTTGACAAAAAAGAAAAAATCCTTGATAAAATCTTGACAAAATGCTTTTCGTTGTATATAATGGTACATATAGTCAAAAAATCTTGGAGGAACGTTATGATAAAGCTGCTTGCTTTTGATCTGGATGGAACGCTGACACAGCACAAAAGTCCTTTGGGCGAGAAAAATCGCCGCGTCCTGGATCGACTGAAAGAAAAAGGATATACGCTGTTGATGGTCGGCGCGGGACAATGCGAGCGCATTTTTCAGCAGATGCAGGAATACCCGATCGATATCATCGGAAACTACGGCCTCCAATATTGTCGTTACGATGCTGTGGAGAAGAGACTGGAGCCGATCTACAACCTTACGCTTCCGTGCGACCGCGAGTCGGTTGACCGCCGCGTGACTGCCTTGCGGAAAAAATACGGCTTTACCGAATTGGTCGGTGAGAACGTGGAATTTCATCCGTCGGGCTGTGTGACCTTTCCGCTTCTCGGCACGAAGGCACAGCTTGCCGATAAGCTGGCCTTTGACCCCGATCGCTCTCGCCGCCGTGCGATCTACGACGACGTAGCAAGTACCTTTTCGGAGTACACCGTATTCGTAGGAGGGACCTCCTCCTTTGACATGGCGCCGAAGCCCTATGACAAATACTACGCCCTTTGCCGTTACTGCGAGGAGAAGGGGATTGCGCACGATGAAGTGGCCTTCGTCGGTGACGATTACGGTATCGGCGGTAACGACGAGTCGGTTTACCGCTCGGATATCAAATTTATTTGTGTGGATGATTATCGAAAGCTGGAACAGTCGCTTGGCGAGTTGCTGAACGCATAATCCGGGCTCGATTAAGAGGAATTTATCATGGATATGAAAAAACTTTTGATGGGGAAACCCAATTGCGATTGCGGTATGAGCCACGTATGCCCCACGCGTTACGTAGAAATCGGCGAAAATGCTTGTGATATTCTGCCCGAGCTGACGTTGCAATTTGAAAATATTTTGGTGGTCGCTGACCGTAATACCTACGCGGCCGCAGGTGATCTCGTGGCAAAAAAGATCGGTGTTCGCGTCGCCAATACGCTGATCTATGAGCGCGAGGGGGTTCTCGTTCCCAACGAGGAGGCGATTGCCGAGCTTAAGGCCTGCGTGACGCCGCAGACCGATCTGATCCTGGGTATTGGATCGGGCGTGATCAACGACCTTTGTAAATATGTCAGCTTCCAAATGGATCTGCCGTACTATATCGTGGCGACGGCACCCTCGATGGACGGCTACGCCTCCAAGGGTGCTGCGCTGATCCTTGACGGCATGAAGGTTACGCTGAATGCGGCCGTTCCTAGCGTAATCATTGCTGACCTCAACGTACTGAAGAATGCGCCCATTGAGATGATTCAGGCGGGCTACGGCGACATTATCGGAAAATATTCCTGCCTCAACGACTGGAAACTTTCGAAGGTCGTGAATGAGGAATATCTCTGCGATTTCGTTATGGGTGCGACCTACGAGGCTGTGGAAAAGACGGTAGCCCTTGCGGACGGTTTGCTCGCACGTGACGCACAAGCGGTCGGCGCGCTGATGGAGGCGCTCGTGGCTGTTGGCATTCTGATGGCATACGTCGGCAATTCGCGTCCCGCATCGGGTAGCGAGCACCATTTGTCGCACTATTTTGAGATCGTCGGACTTGTTCGTGGGGAGAATTATTTCCCGCACGGTATTGACGTGTGCTATTCGGCGATCGAAACGGCGAAGCTGCGCGAGGAGCTGCTTGCCATCGAGAATATTCATGCTTACACGAACCGCTTTGACGGGCCAACCTATGAAGAAAATATTCGCCGCATTTACGGCCCGCTTGCCGACGAGGTGCTGGCACTGCAGCGCAAGCTTGGATGGTACGATCAGGATCGTGTGGCGATCTACCGCGAGAAATGGGACGAGATCCGCAGCGTTCTCGCCGATTGTCCGAGTGCCGCCGATATACGCGCTTTGGTTGAAAAGATTGGCCTGCCGTATGATCGCTTCGTCGATTTTTACGGTGCTGCCAAGCTTGAGGATGCCAAGTGGTATGCGAAGGATCTGAAGGATCGGTATACCGTGCTTTGGATGTATTACGATCTGTTGCATCAATAAAAGAAAAACAGCCGCTCTCAATCAAGAGCGGCTGTTTGTTTGCCTATATGAAATTATTTTTCGAGTGATGCGGGATCACAAAGGTGGCCGCCAACGGTGCAGAGCAGAAGCACGCCGCTTCCACTGTATACGCCGCCTACGCCCGATTTGCCGACCGACTCACCGACCGCGACAATGTCGCCCGTCCGTACGTCAAGGTCGCTCAGGTGCGCGTACCACGTCTGGATTCCCAAGCCGTGATTGAGAACGGCGTAATTGCCGAGCGTGTCACAGTATCCCGTGGCAACGACCTCACCTGCACAGAGCGCAGGAACGGCGGTGCCACTTGCGGCGAGATATTCCGTACCCTTGGCCTCGATCGCGTCGGCATTCCCCGAAATCATGATTCGATCGTCAAAGCGATAGCCACGGGTAAAGCCACGCTCCTCGAAGGATAGAATATTTCCTTGGAAATATATCGTTTGGGAGGTCGGGGTGAATACCGTTTGAAGCAGGCGGTCGGCGCTACTCTGTGCCGATGCCGTTACGGCCGCCAGTATGGTGCTGTTGGGGGATGCAATCTCAAATGTGCTTTCGGTCGGCGCATTGAGAAGCGCGACGGTAAATCGCTTGGTGGACGCTCCGTAGGTTACGGTAAAATCGAGCGTGTCGGTCTTTGCGTCTGTCGGATAGGGGATCACGCAAAACAGCGTATTACCGTCTGTGTGATTGTAGCGCGTGAGGTTGTCCTCACACATGAACACAAGCTTGTCAAGCGTCCGAATGTTGGTGCAGGTAAGGATCAAAAATTCTCCCGGGGCAAGCGTGTCACGGTTTAATGAAAAGGATGAGCGCTCGCGGAGTACTGCGGCGAAATCATAGGAGAGCGCTCCGTGGCAGACAGCCGTCTGCTGCTCCTTCCATTCGGCACGCAAGTGGATATTCAAGGCCGTTCCCGGCGTAACCGTGATACGGGCAAGCTCTTGATACGAGCCCTCGTAAACCAAGCGGCCGGTGTTGCTGTCGACCGCGCGAATGAGACAGAAATCGGGCTCGTCGGCAAATCGGAGCTCCAGCGCGCCGACGAATTCGTAGGAACGAACCTCCTCGGTGGTCTCACAGTTTTTCGCCTGCTGGAAGGTATCGTTGCGGAGCTTGTAAAACCATTCGGCTGTTGTTGGAACGATTACATCCTCCGTGTTGGTAAATAGAGCAGGCGGCTCGGCTACGCGATACAGCGTTTCCGCCTGGGGCAATGCCAGAAAATCCATGGCGGCAGAGCCTGCAATCAAAAAAATCTGGTTGCTGCTGTTGATGTAATAGCTGTCCTCACCCGAAACCGAGAAATAGCAGGTATATTCGGCCGTTGTCCCATTGTGCGCGACTGAAATGTAGATGGGGGTTCCGTCCTCAGGGAGGAAGGGGGCGCGATCGATCTGCTTACCCTCTGTGATCACGCGGTAGAGCACGTCGGCCATGTTCGTTCCGTTGGTTGGATCCTCGGAGGCCGTTTCCAAGGCAATTTGCTTGTGATTCTGATCGAATACCGTGACGGAAAAGACCGTCTTTTGTGTTGGTGTGTCCTCATCCAACGCCCAACCGATGGCAAGCGCGGTGGGGAGCAGGAAAAGAAGCGTAGCGACTACGGCAAGAATCACCGTGCGCCGCCGAATATGCCCCAGCTTGGCTTTTAATTGATTCCATAATGGTTTCATGGTCTGCCGATCGCCTCCTTTCCGCGTTCTATCTTTATTATTATACATCAAGGAGCGCGATCGGTCAAGTGTTTTCTTAAAAGATTAGATCACGGCGTAATTGAGCCCATAGCTTTTTGCATACGCTTGCGCAAACGAGCCGCTGTGACAGTAAACGGTCAAGATTTTGGAATTGCTGGGAAATGCCGAGTAGCCAATACTTGTGACTGAAGGGGGGACGGTGATGGCTTCGAGCTTGGGACAATCGCGAAAGGCAAACCAATCAATGCGGCAGATTCCGTTGGAAATGGTTACGCTTTTTAAGGTTGACGAGGAAAATGCACTGTCGGCGATGTCGTATACCGTGTAACCGTCAATGGCCGAGGGAATGACTACACTGGCCTCGCTTCCTGTATATCCCGTGATCGTTGCCTTACCGTCGGTGACGGTATAGAGAAAGCGTGAGCCTTGCACAGACGGATCACTCTCGTCCTCCTCGGGCGTCGTCGTTTCTTGCTTGCCCGCTTCGGCCTTTAAGGCCTCCAGCCTTTCGGTCAGCTCCGCCAGTTCCTTTTGACGCTCTGCGTCGGAAACGGATTGGCTTTGCTGCAGCTCTGAAATTTTGTTTTCCAACTCACGGATCTGGGCTTCGTAATTGACCGTAGGGGACGGCACTTCGTCGTCACTTGGCGTAGGCGTTGGCGCGAGCTTGTCAGCCGTGCATGCGGCAAACAAACAGGATAGAATAATAAGTAACGAAAGGGAAACGGTAAGAATTTGCTTTTTCATAAAAACCTCCTGATCTTATGACGATTCGGCTTCTGTGTGGGCCGTGTATTTAGCATACCATTCGCACAGGGGATAAATCAAGTAAATCCTGTCGATGAAAAAATGAAAAAAAGGAATATTTTTTGAGAAAAGCTCTTGACTTTTTTTGCGTTTTGCGATATAATAATTCAAGTCGCCTCTATGGGCCATTAGCTCAGTTGGTTAGAGCAACCGGCTCATAACCGGTCGGTCCAAGGTTCGAGCCCTTGATGGCCCACCAGCGACGAAGGACCACATAACGCAAAAGTCAAAAATTTTTAAAAAAACTTTAAAAAAGGTATTGACAAAGCGATTTAGATG
>CAYULZ010000095.1:0-6421 GCA_964445865.1 uncultured Lachnospiraceae bacterium
GGCGAAGCCGCTCCCGCAGAAGCAGCTGCAGAAGCACCCGCGGAAGCATCCGCAGAAGCCGAGGCGTAAGCCGCGGTTCTATGCCCCGCCGACAGGAGTCGGTATCCTACTATATTAAATTTATTAAACATTCCGTTTAAGGAGGAAAATCAAAATGGCATCTGAAAAGATTACTAACATTCTGGAAGAGATCAAGTCTCTGACCATTATCGAGCTCGCTGACCTCGTAAAGGCAGTTGAGGAAGAGTTTGGCGTATCCGCAGCAGCTCCCGTAGGTGTTGCCGTTGCAGCCGCTGGCGCAGCAGCTCCCGCAGTTGAGGAGAAGACCGAGTTTGACGTCGTTCTGAAGAGCTTTGGCGCGAAGAAGCTTGACGTTATCAAGGCTGTTCGTGAGATCACCGGTCTCGGCCTGAAGGAAGCTAAGGAGATGGTTGAGGGTGCTCCCAAGACCGTTAAGGAAGGCGTTTCCAAGGATGAGGCTGAGTCCCTCAAGAAGACCCTCGAGGGTGCAGGCGCAGAGGTTGAGGTTAAGTAATTTAACCCACTGTGCAAAAAAAGAACCGAAGCGATTGCTTCGGTTCTTTTTTGCTTCTTATAAAAGTCCAAGATCCTTTTTATAAAGCATCATCTGCTCCTCGGTAGGAGCGTACGTAGGATCGGAACAACATGGCATCGTCGGGGCATTGCCATCCGAGCCGTAAAACGGTGTTTCAAAATCATTTTCATACTGTTTTCGGTCCGCTTCCTTGCTGTAATCGGGAATATCGAAAGGTGCACCGCCTGCCAAAACCGAACGGAAGCCCAGAATTGCGACCGATGACATCGCCACCGCACTTTTTACATCGTACGGCATAGGCGGTTGCTTCCCTTCCCGAATGCATTCAACAAAGGTACGCGCGCAAAGATAGTCGCCGCCACCATGTCCTGCCTGCTTGATAAGATCCTCGTCCTTATCATTCCAATCGGGCACATAGCGTTGGCACTCCTCTGCCCCTTCGGGAAGTGTCCACGAGTTATAGCGAAGCATGACCTCCTCACCCATACCGCGCAGATTTTCAATCTGTCCGTTCGCACCGCAAATACGGTAAGAATTGCCGTGTGCGCCAAAGGAAGAACAACCTGTAAACTTAAATACCGAGCCATCGTCGTTTTGCGTCATCATAACGGCCGTTTCATCTCCGAGCGAATAGCTGGCCGTAGGATACGCCGTGCGATCGGGTTCGGTTTTGATGGTCAGTCCGACCACGCGCGTTGGCATTGCTCCCGTTGCCGCCATGATCGGTGCTAAGGAATGCGTCACGTAATATGTTTTAGGAAGAAAGTTTCGCCAATGCTCGAGAAAATAAACGTGCTTTTTTCTAAATTGGGAATCCAACGGATCCCCGGGATGATTATATTCTCCCTCCGCATAATAAATCTGACCGAGCGTGCCGCCGTCACAGATCCGTTTCATTTCGCGATTGAACCGCATGAAGGGATAATTTTCCGCCAACATGTAGATCGCATTGGATTTCTCGGCCGCACGAATCAAAGCCACGCCCTCTCCCATCGTACCGTTCGAAATACATTCGGAAAATACGTGGATCCCACGCTCAAGGCAACGAATGGCATACGGAGCATGCTCGTAGAAATAATTAGCAAGCACCATAGCATCTACGCCGGAGTCAAGCAGTTCGTCGAAGCTATCGCAGATACGACAATCCACGCCGAGCTTTTGCAGGCCATTCCTCAATCGCTCCTTGTTAAAATCATATACCGCATGAATTTCGGCGCCGTTCAGCAACAACTGCTTCGCAAGCCCTCTTCCTCGCCCCATACCGAAAATACCAACTTTGATTTTTTCCATCTTTCTTTTTCTCCTTTTATTATTTATGTTTTTATCATCCAAAGCGAATGCAAAATAACTCAATATCGAGAGTGGGTAATACCAAGATTACCAGCGCCACAAAGGCGATAATCACAGAGAGCCACTCCCGTTTTGACGGCTTGCGATCGGTCAGATAGCAGGCGAGCGTAGAAAAGATCATCACACCGCCCGTCACCATAGGAAACTGTACTGTGGAAGGTACAACCAAAAGAGCAATCATCAGCAAATAATTGCCCGCGCGATTCAATATCCCACCCATACCGCTGATCACATTGGATTTTCGTGTCATTTTAGGCAAGGGCTCCTTTTGGCGTTCCGATAAGAACAGGATCAAGATTCCCGCAATTACGACAGATATCACACCCGCCATAACCGAATAGCTGACGCTGGGATCGGCGCTCCCCTTGTTAAATGGTGCCTCATGGTAGAGCTTTGCCAATACTCCTGACATACCATTGAGCAGAAATACGCCAATATAATATATCGATCCTCCTTGTTTCCTACCGCGCATATCGCTCGCCACAAGCAAAGAAAAAATAATCAAAGCAAAACAAATCACATTTGCTACTGTCAACGGCTCCTCATAAAAAAGCACCCCTTGCAAAAACGGCAGAAGCATCCCACCAAGCATTGAAAGCAATGAGTATAGAGAAAGATTGATCACGCCCAACGACTTGAAGGAGCAAAGTGAAAATCCAAAGCCGTTGAGTGCCGACAACAGCCCCATGACAAACACAAACGGCGTGCAAGAAAAGCGAAAGCCATGGATCAAAAGGAACACGGCAAGACCGATCGCTCCCGCAACGAAGGAATATTGCATGCTGACAAGCACGCTCCAGCCACGCTCACGACGGTATTGATCGGTGCAAATAAAATTCACTCCGAACATAAACGTTGAAAGCATAATAAGACCGTAATACGCAAACATGAATCCTCATCCTCTTCCTGATTTTTATTATAACAACATTTTTCAATATTTCAATAGAAAAATTCCATTATTTTTATGAAAAAAGTTTGAAATACTTGATTTTTCTCGCGCTTTGGTTTAAGATTTAAGTAAGCTATGAAAAAGGAGAGTCCTCATGATAGAAAAAAATATCTGCAAATTCATTTCCTCTACGCTGCCAAGCGTTCTCGACGTACATAATTTTGTATACGAATCCGATCCAAGCGTCATGACCCATTCCTGTGTTTATCACCATCATCGCGCCATTCTCATTATGTCGGGAGAAGGATTGCTCATGTGCAACACACAGCAGAAAAAAGTACAGCGCGGAATGCTGATCTTCTCTTTTGCAGAAGAAAGTTTTTCAGCTCAAGCCTTGGCGGAATTTGAATACAGTTACATCAGCTTTGAAGGAACGCGGGCAGAGGATCTGTTTCGCCGCTTCGGTATCCATACCGAGAATCGTTGCTTTAACGGCTTTGAATGGATGATTCCCATGTGGCGCGAGAGTCTCATGCACGCTTCGGAGGAAAATACCGATCTCTGTGCTGAAAGCATGCTGTTATATACCTTTTCCCGCTTATCGGGAAAGGACGTAAAGAAAAACAATATCATACACAAAATAGTTGCCATTTCGGAGGACTCCTTCACGGATCAAGAGCTCTCACTCGCAACGCTCGCCGAAGAGCTCAACTATAATGCAAAATATCTGTCCCACATTTTCAAAGAAAAAATGGGTGTTTCCTATACCGAATATTTGCGCACGCTCCGCATCAAATACGCGGTAACACTCTTCGATCACGGCATCGATTCGGTCAAGAACGTAGCCGCGCTTTGCGGCTTCCGCGATCCGCTTTACTTTTCCACGGTATTTAAGCAGATTGTCGGCGTATCGCCAACGGAATACCGTACAAAAAAAGAAAGATAAAGGCACGGCATATCTCGTACGAGATATGCCGTGCCTGATTTTCACTCGCGAATCAGCACGTACGGATCGTTTTCGGGATCTCCCTCGACGTCCTCGGGGGCAACCATATATTTTTTCGCCATGTTCCAGAGCGTGTCGTCGGGAGCCGGATAGCAAAGCACCGTGTCGCCGCTCTTTTTCTTTTTCTGATCGGCAAATTCAACACTCTCAAGCGCGCGAATGGCTTGTGTTCCCATGAAATGCCCCGCAATCGAAAGCTCGGCATCGAGTTCCAGCACGTCGCCGCTCACGCGGCCACGGCAGGAGATGACGTCGGCGCAAAGATCGCTCCAATCGGGAGCGAGCCCACGCCCCTCCGTTTCATAACGCAGGGGTAACAGCACCTCGGTCATGCTGTATTCGCCCCCTTTTTCACAGAGAAAGACGTAACGGCTCTGACCATTAACCACATAGCGACCGTCACGCGCTTCGCACCCGTCCACCGTCGCACTTCCGTATACATCAAGCACCGTTGCGCCCTCGGGAATTCCCTTCTCCGCAGCTACCATACGCTCACTCTGCGAGAGATTCCCCGTCACGGCACCAAGAAATACGGGAACAGCGTGCTCGGACGCGGTCGTGCGGCAGGGGCGTTCGGTGGAATACAGATCAGCCGTGTACGAGACCTCCATATTGCCGCCCATGTGCGCCTCAAGGATCAGCTGTACGTCGCACAGGATCTTATCCTCCTCCACGCGAACGGAAAGCTCACCCACGCTCCCCGTCACTCGTGCCGACAAGTCCTCGTTGGGCATCTCCTCGGTTTCAAGTGTTCCCTCAAAGGGAAGCTTTTTCGTCTCGGTGACCATCGTGCCGTCCTCCGACGCACAAAGAAGCTTGACAATGACCTCCCCGCGTGCACGTGCCTCTTCACCGACGACCGAGACCTCGCTCACAAGCACCCCTGCATCGGCGTTCACCACGCGAGCATCGGCAAAGGGGAGCGCAAATTCATCGGAAAGCGAAATCACGTCCGAGCGACCGCTCATCAGCGCAGCCGTTTGTACCTGCTCGGTCAGGCGACAAACCGTTGCAGGATCGACCTCTCCGACCGTTCGCTCACCGAGCGGCATCTGACCGTATGCCCCCACGGTGCACTTCATACGGCATCGCAAGCTCAGCTTACGCGGTGCGGTCACGCGCGCGGTAATACTCTCGGGGGTACAGGTAGTAAAAACGCACACCCCCTCGTTCATGTCAAAGGCCGACAGATTTTCCATCGGAAGATGTAGGCTGTATCCCCCCGTCAAGGGTGCCGAATACAAGCCACCGTCCGCCCCAACGTAGAGAATCTGATATTCCACCGTACCGTCGAGCTCCACCGAGCCACCACCGACGTATTTGGCAGGAGGCAGTGCCCTTCCCGAAACGTATAAAAGCCGCCTCAGCTCAGGCTGATAATCGGGCAAGGTATAATCGCCCGAAAGCTCCGCCGTCGTCATTTTTCTGCACACGGGCATGGTCACGTAGCAGGCGCCCGTACCTTCTGTTTTTTCTTGATGATTCATCTCGCCTCTCCTTTTCTGCGCCTAGCGCTTCAAGATTTGGTAAATCTTATGCTTTTTCTCCCTTTTTTATGTCTTTTCCGAAAAAATTTCAGCTTGTTCGCGCTTGTGCGCAATAAAAGCTTTGACATTATGCAAAAAGTGTGGTATAATAATTGTGTATGCAATGAAAATGAAAGGAGGAAGGACATGGTTCCCATTACCGATGTATTGCCGCGCAGCCGCGCAGCCAAGGCGGGCATTCGTGCAGGCGACGTGCTCGTGTCGGTCAACGGCCACGAGATCCACGACGTCCTCGATTATCGCTTTTATCTCGCCGAGACGAGCGTCGAGCTTGCGTTCGTACGCGACGGCGTAACCCACACCGTTCATATAAAAAAGCAGGAATACGACGACATCGGTCTCGACTTTGAAACGCCGCTGATGGACAAAAAACACTCCTGCGAAAACAAGTGTATCTTCTGCTTTATCGACCAGCTCCCGAAGGGCCTGCGCTCCTCTCTGTATTTTAAGGACGACGATTCGCGCCTGTCCTTCCTCCACGGCAATTACGTCACGCTGACCAACATGAGGGATCGCGATATTCAGCGCATCATCGAAATGCACATCTCCCCCGTCAACGTCTCGGTACATACGACCAATCCCGCGCTT
This sequence comes from uncultured Lachnospiraceae bacterium, assembly GCA_964445865.1. GTDB lineage: Bacteria > Bacillota > Clostridia > Oscillospirales > CAG-272 > HGM12713. The sequence continues at coordinate 5,937 of CAYULZ010000095.1, forward strand.
CGCGTCAAAATGATGCACAACAAGCGCGCGGGCGAGGTGCTGTCCTATCTGCGGACATTAGCCGACGCGGGCATCTCTCTCTGCTGTCAGATCGTGCTCTGCCGCGGTGTCAACGACGGCGAGGAGTTGACGCGCAGCTTACGCGACCTCGAGGCCCTTTACCCCGCGATGGAAAGCACGGCGATCGTACCCGCCGGGCTGACACGATTCCGCGACGGACTATATGAATTGACGAGCTTCACGCCCCAGGAGTGTGCCGCCGTCATTGCACAGATCACCGAATTCGGTAACCGTTGTAAGGAGAAATACGGCACGCGTCTCTTTTATCCCTCCGATGAATTTTATCTCAAGGCGGGACTGCCTTTGCCCGATGACGACTTTTACGAGACCTACTCGCAGATCGAAAACGGCGTCGGTATGCTGACCGATATGCAAACCGATTTCGCGTATGAAATGGAGGAGGCCGAACGCTATCGCGAAGGCTT
>CAYULZ010000096.1:0-6404 GCA_964445865.1 uncultured Lachnospiraceae bacterium
CTCGGAAGCGAGCTACGCTACGCGACCGAGACGACTATATTTTCGACCGGAAGTTAGGTCCCAATACGCGGGACGGAGGTTTTTGTAGAAAAACATCGAAGCGCATGCCCCCTAAAATAAAATCCAAGGAAGTTTTTGAGGGCGTGGGGAACTTTTTAAAAAGTTCCCACAAAAAAATCTTCCCACAACAGCTTCATTTCCGCACACGAAACAACAACGTCTTGAGCGCCTTCGGGCGAAACGGAATAATCGGATAAAGATAATGACGCTTACCGTTTACTGTGGAATTGGTGGCAAGCAGAACAACCGTCAGCAAAACGCCACCCGCGAAGCCCCAGATGCCGAAGATTGCCGTGAGGATCAGGATCATAATGCGCAAGAACTTGATCGCATAGCCGAGCTCGTAGCTTCGTTGCGTAAAGTTGGCGATCGCCACAAAGGCCATATACAGAATGACCTCGGGAATCAGCCATCCCACGTCAACGGCAAAATCGCCGAGGATCAATCCCCCCACCACCGAAAGCGAATTGTTCAGCATATCGGGCGTGTTGAGCGAAGCAAGCCGCAAGGCATCGATTAAGAATTCCACCAGTAGCAGCTGCACAATCACAGGAAGCTGTCCCGTCTGCTCGGGAAGCGCGAAGTGTAACCATGACGGAAGCAGGGTCGGATATTGCAGGCAGAGATACCACGCAGGCGTGATAAGCAGGGTCATGAGGAAGACGACGTAACGCACGATACGGATATACGTACCCGTAAGCGGCGGAAAATAAAAGTCGTTGGTCTCCTGCATGAAGTCAAAAATACTCGAGGGCAGAACCATCACCTGCGGACTGTTATCTATGAGAACCAATACGCTCCCCTCCAACAGTTGAGCGCTCGCCGCATCGGGTCGTTCAGTCGTTCGGATCTTCGGGAAGGGATTATACCACTTGGTTTTGATCAAGCACTCGGCGAGCGATTCGTGCCCCACCGTCAGCGCACTTGTAGTAACCGACTCTAATTTTTTCTTCAATTTGTTGACGTAAGAAAGGTCAGCGCGATCTTTCATATAACAAACCACCACATCCGTTTTGGAGTCGTCACCGATCGACATATAGTGCATGGTGAGCGCAGGATTTCGAATGCGGCGGCGAATCAACGCCGTATTGAAGATCAGCGTTTCCACAAAGCCGTCACGTGCACCGCGCATCACGCGGTCGCCATCAGGCTCTTGCGTCTCGCGGGCAGGATAGGTCCGCGTATCGATCACAATAGCCTGTGCACCAAAGCTGCTTCCCAGCATCAGCGTCGCACCCGACATAACCATCTGTACCGCCGCATCGCAATCCTCGCAGAGATCAGTCTCGACATAAGGGACGCCTATGCGCAAAAATTCTTCTGCCGTATCCGCCAGCTTCTTTTGCGACAGAAAATGCATCATCAGCTTTTGCATGACAGCATCCTTAACAAAGCCGTCAATGAAATACAGCGTCAGCTCTTCATGCCCAATGCAAAGCTTTTTGGAAAGCACGTCAAAATTCTCGCTGACGCAAAGCGTCGCATCAAAATAGGCTACGTTTTCCTTATAATCAGCGCTCAATCGTCGCATATATTTTTCCTCTCCTTGCCATTTTCTACCCATAGTATGAGCCAAGAATCGGAAAAATATACCTATCATATTCTATCAATATTCAACAGCGTAAAAAGCATTTTTTCTTTTTATTTATCTTTCAAATCGAGATTTTTTATATTCTTTTTCATCAAAAAAACAGCCGCCGCGCAATTTTGCGCGGCGGCTTCATCTTGCATTGCATTTTTCGACAATATGCTCACAGAACCAGATGCTTCGGCAGACCGTTCTCAAACACGAGGTCGCACTCGCCCTGGATCAGAGGAAGCAAGCACTTGCAGCACTCGTCGGTTACATTATCGTTGCCTTCAGTAATAAATTCATCGGGCACGTACTTCGTGCTGTTGGCAATATTCATCACATCACGATGACCGATCGTGCAGGCATACTCACCCTCGGCACGCTCGAAGACCATCATCTCGCCGCTCACACCGTTCTCGGCAGCCTCAACGGCACCGCGACCGATGCGAACCGACTCAGATATATCGGTCAGCGACAGCAGATGTCCCGCGCAACGCTGGGGAAGGTTGAGCTCAACCGAGCGAACCTTACAGCCGATGCGCTCCTTCACGGCAAGCTCAAGGGCCTTGCCCGTGCCGGCCAGATACTTATGGCCGAACGCGTCGGTGCTTCCGCTCTGCGTGCCCTCACCAACGAAGCGACCGTCGGCGAATTGCAAGCCCTCGGACACAGCGATCACCACGTTCGGATGCTTCTGCAGCGCCTTTTCGACGTTGGCAAAGAAGGACTCCATATCGAATGCCTTTTCGGGCAGATACACGTAATCGGGAGCATAGCCGTCCACTACACGGCCAATCGCCGACGCCGCCGTCAGCCAGCCGGCATCGCGGCCCATGATCTCGACGATCGTGACCGCCTTGACGGTATAGACCGAGCAGTCGCGAATGATCTCGCGAACCGTGGTCGCAATGTACTTAGCAGCCGAGCCGAAGCCGGGGGTATGGTCGGTGGCATTGAGGTCGTTGTCGATCGTTTTCGGCACGCCGATCAGACGGATCTCATAATCCTTATTCTTTGCGTAAACCGAAAGCTTGGCCACGGTATCCATCGAGTCGTTACCGCCGATATAGAAGAAATAGCGAATATTGAACTCGCGAAAAATGTCGAACACCTTCTCAAAGAGGGCGACGTCCTCGGGCTTGTCCGAGGTGGGCGAGGGGAGCTTTTTGCGGCAGGAGCCGAGAGCCGCTGCGGGCGTCTGCTCCAGAAGGCGAAGATTGGCCTCATCCGCAAAAATGTCGTTGAGCACAGTCAGGCGCTTTTCAAGCAAGCCCTCCATGCCATTACGCATGCCGTATACCGTTTCGATGCACGAAGACGCAAGCGCGCCGCGGATTACACCGGAAAGGGTGGCGTTAATGGCCGCCGTCGGTCCGCCCGACTGTCCTACTACTGCATTTCCGATCAACATATGAAAAATCCTCCGTTTGATTGATTTTATTTTTGTCATTGTCATCATTGTATCACAAAAAAACCCTTCTGTCAACCAAAAGAAGGACATCCTCATACGGATTTCTTGCGTTTTTTTCGCATAAACTGCAACAAAGGGCGCGGTCGCCAAGAAAATTTCACCGCGCGACGGAGGCACTATGTTTACGGGCATCCTTTCCCTCTTTTCCCATTTCTTACATATGATCCTCGGGATCAGCACGCCGCAATCCTTTCCCCCACCCCTCTCGGCCGCCGAGGAGAAAAAATATTTTCTCGCGATGGAAAAGGGCGACGCACACGCCCGAGAGGAGCTGATCCTTCACAACCTGCGACTCGTATCGCATATCGTACGGAAATATTACGTATCAGCAAAGAACCAAGAGGATCTGATCTCGATCGGCAACCTTGGCCTGATCAAGGCTGTTGATACCTTTCAGGTCTCGAACGGTGCGCGCTTTGCGACCTATGCGGCCAAGTGCATTCAAAACGAGATTCTCATGCACTTTCGCTCACAAAAAAAGCTCGCCGCCGAGGTCTCGATCCACGAGACCATCGATGTCGACCGAGACGGCAATCCCTTGACCTACATGGACGTCATCAGCTGTGACGAGAGCATTCCCGAGGAAATCGCCCAAAAGCTCTCGTCGCAAAAGGCCGTCCGACTCCTCGATCGCGTGCTCGAGCCGCGCGAACGCCAGATCATCAAGATGCGATACGGCCTGGGCGGATCGCCCGCCATGACCCAGCGGCAGATCGCCGAACGCCTCGGCATCTCGCGCTCCTACGTCAGCCGCATCGAAAAAGGCGCGATCGAAAAGCTCCGCGAGGCATTGGGGGTAAAAAGTCAGCTTATGTAATGAGGATTTGTGGGAACTTTTTGAAAAAAGTTCCCACACCCTCAAAAACTTTCAAAAAATTATTTTTGCACCGTGTGCCTCGTTCCTTTTCTACGGCAGCTTCCGTCCCCAAAACCGGGCCCCAACTCCCAGTTTTGGGGCGTTTAGCTTTTCGAGCAAGCTGTTCGCTACGCGTTTCTACAAAACGGGGCAAATTGGGAGTTGGGGCCCGATTTGCCGACGCGGCCGCTTGGGGGTGGCCGAACGAGATGCGCGATACGCCCAAAAATAAACTTTTTGAAAGCTTTTGCGGGGGTGTGGGGGTGCTTTTCTCGAAAAGCACCCCCACAAAATCCTCAACACAAACTATCTTCCCTCTCCAATCATCTCCCGCAACGCCTCCAACGCGTCGGACAAGCCGCCGACGGCGTCGATGATGCCGTACCTGACTGCCTCGTCACCGTCGATGATCGAGCCGACGTCAGTCGCAATCTCGTCGGGGCGCATCATCAGCTCGCGGATCTTATCGGGATCGGCATGCGAGTGGTCGCAAATAAAGCCGATGATCCGCTTCTGCATCTCGTTGAAATAGTGGAAGGTCTGCGGCACACCGACCACGAGCCCGTTGATCCGCACGGGATGCACGGTCATGGTCGCCGACGGCACAATAAAGGATTTTTTCGCCGAGGTCGCCAGCGGCACCCCGATCGAATGTCCGCCTCCCAGCACGAGAGAGACCGTCGGCTTCTTCATCGAGGCAATCATCTCGGCAAGCGCGAGCCCCGCCTCAACGTCGCCACCCATCGTGTTCAGCACGATCAGCACGCCGTCCACCTCGTCATCCTCCTCGATCGAAACGAGAAGCGGAATGATGTGCTCGTATTTGGTTGCCTTCTGCCCCTCGGGCAGCATATAATGTCCCTCGATCTGTCCGATGATCGACAGACAGTGAATGGCCTCCTTGGCATTTTTCGCGAGCGTTGAGCCGCTCTTCTCCATGTCCTCGGTAAAACGGGCATCGTCTTGCGCGTTTGTATCGTGATTTTTTTCGTCCATACGCTCTCCTTTTGAGAAAATTCATGCTTTTTTTCATATTATTTACAGTTTTCCTTCATTTCAATCTTTACAATCTCAAAAAAATATGTTATAATATGGGGTGGTGGAGAGCATCCACCTACATTCTGTCACCAAAATATTATTATTTCTATAAAGGAGAGAACATTATGGCAAACTTTTTGGTTGAAACGTCTGCAAGACACGTCCACCTGACCGCCGAGACCGTTGAGATCCTGTTCGGTAAGGGACACCAGCTGACGAAGAAGAAGGATCTGAGCCAACCCGGCCAGTTCGCATGCGAGGAGAAGGTTACTGTCATCGGCCCGAAGGGCTCGCTGAAGGCAAGCATTCTCGGTCCTACGCGTCCCGCCGATCAGGTTGAGATCTCGCTGACCGACGCCCGTTCGATCGGTGTTACCGTCCCCGTACGCGAGTCCGGCGACGTTAAGGGAAGCGGCGCATGCCGTCTTGAGGGTCCCTGCGGCTCGGTAGAGCTTAGCGAGGGCGTGATCGCTGCAAAGCGTCATATCCACATGACCACAGCAGACGCCAAGGTATTCAACGTAGTAGATAAGGAAATCGTCAGCGTGAAGCTCGACACCGCCCGTCCCCTCGTGTTCGGCGATGTTGTTGTCCGCATCAGCGACAGCTATGCGCTTGCTATGCACATCGACACCGACGAGGCGAACGCCGCAGGTGCCGCAGGCTGCGTATACGGCGAGATCGTAAAATAAGAGGTACATAGCCGACCATGAAGAAAAACGTAACGCTCGTTTTTCAGGGCGACAGCATCACCGATGCAGGCAGAGAGAAGCGGAATTATCACGATATGGGCGCGGGGTATCCCCACTATGCCTCCAAAATTCTTTCGGAAGCATTTCCCGAGGTGACCTTTGAGTTCATCAACCAAGGTCTGAGCGGTAACCGCTCCGGACAGCTGTTTGACCGTCTGTATCCCGACGCCATCGCCTTTGCGCCCGACGTGATCTCGATCCTCATCGGGATCAACGACGTCTGGCACCGTCATAGCTCCAAGCCTGTCATGACAACGGATGAGCAGTACGAGGTCAATCTTCGCACGATCCTTGTCACGCTCCGCGAAAAAACGGCGGCGAAAATCGTTGTCCTGCAGCCCTTTTTGCTGGATGCGGAAGCCAACGTCGGCATGCGTCCCGAGGTGGATCGCATCATCTCCATTGCAAACAAGCTCGCGGCCGAGTATGCCGACGTGTATATCCCGCTTGACGAGCTCTTTGCCGAGGCGATGAAAGCCCAGCCCGAGCCTTGCTACTATTCGGCGGACGGCGTTCACCCCAACGACAACGGACGTGCCTTTATCGGCAAAATCTACGCAGAGGCCATAGCGCCCCTGCTCGAAACCCTGTAAAAATTTATAAAGGAGATAACAACCAATGAGCAAAGAATTTTCTTGCGAGTACGCTATGAGC
>CAYULZ010000097.1:0-6363 GCA_964445865.1 uncultured Lachnospiraceae bacterium
CGTGATGTTCGATAAAGAACCCGACGGCACGATGGTTACCACCCACGGCGGCGGTACCTCGCGCAAGCGTATGCACGCCGCGAAGGACTATTCGGGTGCGGAGATCATGCGCGTGCTTCGTGACGAGGTACAGAACCGAAGCATTCCCGTTGTCGATTTCACCTCTGCCATTGAGATCATCAAGGACAAAGAGGGAAAGGCCGCAGGTGCGGTTTTGATGAACATGGAGACGCAGGAGCTGCTGATTGCTCGCGCCAAGACCGTTATCATCGCTACGGGCGGTGCGGGACGCATGCATTATCAGGGCTTCCCGACCTCCAACCACTATGGCGCAACGGCAGACGGCCTCGTGATGGCCTACCGTGCAGGCGCGCCCCTTCTGTACGCTTACACGCTTCAGTACCACCCCACGGGTGCGGCATATCCTTCCCAGATCTTCGGTGCTCTCGTCACCGAGAAGGTTCGCTCCATCGGCGCACAGCTGATCAATGCCGACGGCGAGGCCTTCATGTATCCGCTCGAGACCCGTGACGTTTGCGCGTCTACGGTTATCCGTGAATGCAAGCGCGGTAAGGGCGTGGATACCTTCAATGGCGGAAAGGGCATTTGGCTCGACTCTCCCATGATCGACAGAATCTACGGAGAGGGAACGATCGAGAAGCGAATCCCCGCCATGCTTCGTATGTATCTGAAATATGGCATTGATATGCGCAAGCAGCCCATTTTGATCTATCCCACGCTCCATTACCAGAACGGCGGCATCAAGATCGCCGCTAATGGCATGTCCGACGTAGAGAATCTTTTCGTTGCCGGAGAAGCTGTGGGCGGTATTCACGGTGAGAACCGACTCATGGGTAACTCACTGCTCGATATTATCGTCTTTGGACGCAATGCAGGCGTTCATGCGGCCGAGGCGGCAAAGAACACCGCTACGCCCGAAACGCTGACCTTGGAGCACGTCGAGCATTTCATGAAGGAAATGGCCGATGCCGGCATCGTGACCGATGCCGTGTCTCCCAAGCTGCTTCCTCGTTATACCCACGGCAATCCCGTGTTTGACGAGCCCAACGCCAAGCTTATGAAATGATTTTGGAGGGGAAATATCATGTCTGAACAAAAGAAAAATTTGAAATGGCTTTGGATCGCGATCGCCGTCGTGATCGTAGTCGCCGTTGCCGTATGGTGCGTCGTGAACGCCATGGACGCCAAGGGCGTCGCCAGCACGCTGAAGGTCTCGAACGTGACGGCACTGCTTGCGGGCATTTTTGTGATCGCCGCACTCGGCTATTTGCTCGGAAGCATTACGATCAAGGGCGTATCGCTCGGCACGGCAGGCGTGTTTCTCGTCGCCATTCTCTTTGGTTACCTGTGTACGCTGACGGGCTTGAAGGATATCCCCGTGCTTAACAGCTTCTTTATCGAGGGCTCGTCCTCAACGCTCAATGCGTATTACTCCAAGATCGTCCAAAACATCGGCCTCGTGCTTTTCGTAGCCTCGGTCGGCTTTATCGCAGGCCCGAACTTCTTCAAGAACCTTAAGAAGAACGCTAAGTCCTTTGTCCTGCTTGGTGCCTTGATTATTCTTTCGGGTGCGGGTGTAGCTGCGCTGTTTGCGTTGATTCCCGGTATCGGCCCCGAGTTTTCCGTTGGCGTGCTGTCGGGTGCACTGACAACGACGCCCGGTTATTCCGCGGCATTGGAAGCCGCTTCGGAGGCGAAGGATCCGCTGATTACCTTGGGACACGCGATTGCGTATCCTTTCGGTGTGATTGGCGTTGTTCTTTTCGTGCAGCTGATGCCCAAATTTCTGAAAGCCGATATGGCAAAGGAGAGAGAACTGCTCAAAATCGGTGCGGCAGAGGAAAAGAAGGAGGGCAAAAAACTCTTCACGTGCGATCCCTTCGGACTGACGCCCTTTGCGCTGGCCGTTGTGTGTGGCCTTGCACTCGGTGCAATCAACATTCCGCTGACTGCCAAGGGCTACGCAGGCCCCTGCTTCAGCCTTGGAACGACGGGCGGTACGCTCATCATGTGCCTCATTTTTGGTCACTTCGGTCACATTGGCAAGTTCTCTCTGCAGGTCAGCGAGACCACGGCCAAGGTTTTCCGTGAGTTCGGCCTGATGCTCTTCCTGATCGGTGCGGGTGTCAGCGGCGGTGTGTCGCTCGTCAGCGAGATTAGCAACTCGGAGCTTGGTGCTATGATCGTGCTCTACGGCCTTGTGGGCGGTGTGCTCATGACACTCATTCCCATGATCATCGGCTTCCTGTTTGCCAAGTACGTGCTCAAGCTGAGTCTGCTGAACAATCTTGGCTCGATCACTGGCGGCATGACCTCGACCCCTGCTCTCGGAACGTTGATCAATACGGCAAAGACCGACGACGTGGCCTCGGCTTATGCCTCGACCTATCCCATTGCCCTCGTGCTGGTCGTGCTGGCCTCCCAGCTGATTATCACGTTGATGGCGTAACAAAAGAAAAAAGCTCCCGCGCTGATCAAAGCGCGGGAGCTTTTTTGGCTTTTATTGATTTTCGGATTTCTTCTTTTTATTTTTGACAAAGAGTGTGGCGATGATGCCGACGGCACCGATACCCGCCCATACAAGCAGTACGCCGTTCCAGCCGACGTTCTTGATGAAGTTGGCAAACAACAGATTGGCAAGCGCGGCGGCAATATAACCCGAGCAGTCGAGAATGCCGTTGACGCTCGAAACGCGTCCCGTTTTTCCGAGCCCCGGTATGTAGATGCTCCAAAGCAGAGCTGCAACACAGCTCATACCCATGAGCGCGAGGATCAGAAGCACGATGTTTGCCCAGGGGTTATGGACAAAAAGAAGGGATAGGAAAAGAGCGGTGACGAGAATGAAGCTCGTGCGCATCATCAAAACGTCGCGCTCGCCGATGGCATTGAAGATCATCAGCGAAAGGAAGGGCATGAAGGCGCGGAAGATCGAGATAAGAGAAAAGATTAGATTGGAGGTGGTCGCATCGAAGCCCAAATGGCTGTTTAGATAGGTTGGAATCCAAAAGGAGATGGCGGCACCGCTGATCTCCACGAGGCAGGCAATCACGAGATAAAAGAAGAATTTTTCAATCTTGAAGACCTCGGTAATGGAGGGAAACTTTTTGATTGCCTGTGGCTTATATGCGATATATTGCTTCTTTTCCATCAAAAAAAGCGTAACGATCGAAAGGGGAATCACGGCCGCGGCCAGTGCACCGGCCAGCACGAAGGCGAGGTTGGTAGCAAAGAGGATCGCAAAGAGACTCGCGATTAAGGGCCCCGCAAACGAGGCAAAGGAAAAGAATACGCAGATGGTGCGCGCGTGGCGCGGCTCGGTGTTTTCCGAAATGATCTTCATTAAGGGGCCGCGTGTCATCGAAAGGGCGAAGCCGAGCAGGGCAAAGCAGAGGATCTGCAGCAGCGCGTTCGGCAAAAAGGGGAAGGCTGCCGTGGCAAGGCCTGCGACAAAGATGCCGCCGAAGATCATCTTTTTCGGAGAGAGCATGTCGCCGAGAAAGCCGTTGATCAGCTGGCCGCCCGCGTAAAAGATCATGTACGTAGAGGAAAGCAGGCCGATGTGCGATTCGGTGTAAAGACCGCTGGCCAGAAGCGTTGGCGTAAAAACGCTGAGCATGTTGCGCAAATAGTAGTTGATGGCGTAGGTCAGAATGCAGACCACACCGATCAGCGCGGCCTTCTTTGCGGCCGACATCGGCAGCTTTTTTTTCGTGGTCATAAATATCTCCTTGTGGATTACAGCAAATAATTTTGGATATAATGCTCGGCTTCCTCGAGAATTTCTCGGTTCTGTACGTGAGACAGCGTGGCTATCGCCTCACGGAAGGGAAGAAGCAAAAGCTCTCGGTATTCATAGCCGGGGTTGTATTTGGGCGTCTGGTTTTCATATTTTGCCAAAAAATACGTCACCGACTTCGTCTTGTTTCCCTTGAGATCATAGGAACTCTCGCGCTGAAAATCGCCGACAAGCCGCGCGCGGATCGAGGTCTCCTCCCAGGTCTCGCGCAGGGCAGTCTCAGTCTCGGTTTCAAAGGGATCAACATGCCCCTTGGGGAAGCCGCAGTTGCGCTCGCCTGCCTTGACCAGCACGTAGCGCCGTTCGCCGCCGATCACGGTGTAAAGCACCGTGCCGCAGGACTTTTCATAGAGCGACTCGATATACGTCTTGTAATATTGCTCTTGAAAATGGATCGCCTCCGCGATCTCGTTCTGATAAAAGATCATGCCCTCGGGCGCGGCGATGAGCTTGTCCTCAACATCGTTCTCGCGGTAGACGATGCCGATGATGCGACAGGTGCAATCGGTCAGCGGCTCGGAGACGCCGAGCAGATAGACATCCAGCTCCTCACCGTCGCCGCCGAGGACGTCGGGAATGTAGCCGTAGTTGATGGGATAAACGAGGGTGCGATCTTCTTTTTTATGTACGTAACCGATGGGTCGGTCAATTTGAATGGTCACAGTCTTGCCAAGATAGCCTTGAACCAGTGCCTTTCGTTCTGTGTTTATCATGGAGCTCCTCCGTGGGGAAAATCGAATCTTGTCAATATTATATCACTTTTTTTGTCATATTACAAGAGGTTGCGGAGAAATAAGAAAAAAAGAAGCCTTTTAAAGGCTTCTTTCTTCATTACAAGAACGGCTTGAAAAATTCGTCAAGCGCATCGAGATACCCTTTTTGATCGACGGGGAAGGCGATCGCGTGCCCGGCCCCTTTGATAAATACGAGGCGCTTGTGCTCGGATACGCAAGCGTTGTAATTTTCCACACTCATTGTGGCGGGAACGTAATCGTCGGCGTCGCCGTGAATGAAGATAATGGGCAGATGACAGGTGGCCATCGACTGAATGGGTGAGCGCGCGTCAGGATCAAAGCCGCCGAAAAGGATTGCACCGAGGCGTGCGAAGGGGTAAAGCAGCTTTGGCGGCAGCCCCATGTCCTTCATGACGTTGCTGACGATGGCACGCGTCGAGGTGTATCCACAATCGGCGAGAACGCCCACGACATTTTCGGGAAGCGGCATGCCGGCGGCTGTCATGACGGTCGCCGCGCCCATGGAAACGCCGGTGATGATGATTTTGGCCTCGGGGTCGATCTCACGGAGCACAAAGTCGATCCAAGCAAGGCAGTCGCGGCTTTCCTTGGCACCGAAGGTGGTCACGTGTCCCTCGCTCGCGCCGCACGCACGCTGATCAACAACCAAGGCATTGTGCCCGAGGGCGAAGCAACGGAATACGCCGCCCGAGAGATCGCGCTCACCCCAACCGCGGTAGCCGTGAAAGAGGATCTCGATGGGCGCGCCCTTTTCGCATTCGAAATATCGTCCGCGCAGGACGAGACCGTCGTAGGAGACGATCGACACCTCACGAAAGGGAAGCTTCCGTGCGTCGAGGATCCATTGCACCATCTGCTCGCGATGGGGGGCGTAGGTCGGATTGTGAGGAATGGCGTGCTCGGCCGCGACAGCTTTTTTTCTTCGCGGGCAAAAAAAGATTCGGATAAAGCATACGGCCGTCATGATAAGTGCCGCGATCAGCCAAAAAGCCGCAACACCGAGCAGAAAAAACAGATAAAGCAAAACGCAACGCCTCCTCACGTAATAATCTGCGTATATTGTACCATAAATGCTGTCATTTTTCAATAGCTTTTTCGCAAAACAAAGCCGTCCTGCCCGATCGGGCAGGACGGCTGTCTCGTATTCTTATTTCAGATTTTTCGGCTTGCGAATGCGGTTGAGCTGACGGTTGAGCTTGAGAAGCTCTTCCTTGGTAAAGGAGATATTCATCATGCCCATCATGCTCGAGAGACGAAGAACGGTGAAGCCGCCCATCATCTCCATCAGTCCGCCGTCGGCCTTCAGATCGACGTCAAAGCCACCCGATTTCTTATCGTCCGAGTTGCCCTTCTTGTTCGCGTCCATCTTTTTCTTGAGCTTCAGACCGAGCTTGATAAACCAGAGCTTACCGCGCTTCGACTTCATGATGTCGGAGATCTTGTCGTTGAGCGAATATCTGCCCTCGATCTCGACGACATCGAACCAGTTGAGCACCGCACCGACCTCGCGCAGCACGTAATCCATATTTCGCTCGGCCACCTTGCGGATCTTTCCCTCATCGGAGAGCTCACCGGCCTTGGCGACGATCGTGCTCTCGCCTACATTCTTGACATTAAAGTAGAAGAAGTGATCGGCAGCCGTCTTCTTGCCGATGCTCTCACCGTTGACGAAAAGCTCAACCTCGGGCTGGTTCGAATAGACGGTAACCTTTGTGACATCCTCGACGCGGTCAACGTAGCGCTTGCCGCACAGATGCACGAAGGGATCGTCGGACAGCCATGCCTTGTAGG
>CAYULZ010000098.1:0-6285 GCA_964445865.1 uncultured Lachnospiraceae bacterium
GTTTTGCATAGATTCTTTTAGCTTGCGTAGAAGGCTGCAAACGTATCGTATACGATGACATCCAACGCATCCTTCTTCAGGATCACTACATGAATGTTGTCATCGGCAACGAACCAGCCGTAAACGCCATTGTAGTTCGGCGTGTCGTGCATGACACCCTCCGCAAAGGTATTATAGCTGCTCGCATCCGTCAACTTGTTAAAATAGATCGCGTGGCTGCTGTTGATCAGCTGCGTACCCGCACCGTTGATCTTACCCCAGCTTGCAGGCCAAAGAACGATCTTCGGCTTGATCGCAGCATTGGCCGCCCAGCTTGAGCCACCGCCAAGTCCATGGTGGAAGTAGGTCATAACGTCACTTTCGATGAAAGAACCGTACCACTTATGAATGGCACCGTAAGTATAGGGCGTCTCCGCAATATCATCGCCATCGTTATCCAGCATCATATCCATCATGGGCGAGTCGCCGCCGAAGATGACCTTACAGCCGTCCTCCGTCACCATCTGCATGACGAGCGAGGAGGCATTACCGTAATACCAGCCGTCGCTGAAGCCAACGTATTCCTCCTGCGTGTACAGAACATTGAACTTCACGTTTGCATAGTAGAGCACGTTACCGGCATGCGCCTTAACAACCTCCACCTTCGGGCCAAAGCACTTGATCGCGCCGTAAACCTTGTTTTGGTTGGCCTTTTCGCTAGCGGTTGCAATGCTATCGTCTGCAAAGTTCTGCACGAACTGCTTGACGGTGATCGTGGGATCCGACGCATACAGCTGCGAGAACTCAACCAGTCCGTCCATATGGTCTGCGTGCGGGTGCGAGGTAATCCAAGCCGAGATCACGATGTTATTCGGATCGGGTGCCTGCTTTTTCAGAATTTTATAAATTTCATTGGCAACACCGGCGGTGTACGCACTATCGTGAATGATAAAGGTACCGTCAGCCAGACGAATGATGTAGCAGTTGGAGGTCTGGCCGGGGTGAATATCATCAAAGCCGACCTGCGTCACGATCGTCGGATACTTGGCACTGTCCACGGGCGTGTACGAGGGTGCCGACTGCTTCGGCAATGTCAGGCCGTCTCTCGGCGAAACGGTGACGAACATAAGGCCGTTACCGAACGAATCGCCGTAGCCCAGATAGCCTCTGGTATGGTATCCGATGTCAATGCTGTTGGTGTCGGAAATATAAGTAGCAAAGCTGTTCTTCTGCTTATCCGTGCTTCCGTCAAAATTTGCCGTAGTGTACTTCGTGAAGCCTTCGGCCTCCAGCGCGGCAACATACTCCGTAAAGAAGGTGTCCTTGACGCCCTTAAACACCGCCATATAGGCACCGTCACCTGCGGGGTATACAGCCGAAGGAGCCGTCGATGCACCGGGAACGTTGTTGAGCAGGCTTACCGCCACCTCGCGCACGCTCTGACCGGGAGTCAGAACTACGTCCTTCGTGCCCTCGAGCATATACGCGGGAAGCATCGCACCAAGGGCATCGATTGCCTTTTCGTAGCCGTCAGCGGTGGTTGCCGTTACGACGATCTTATTGTCACGGAGCGCGACCACATAGCCGTCAAGCCACAGAGAGCCCTTGACGTCCTTGATCGCCTTGAAATCGTAGCTACCGATCATGATCTCGACCGCATCGGCGTTATAGGTCGTAGCGGCCAGCCCCTTCGAAAGGGTCAGCCCCGTTGCATTCTTGATCGTTTCCACGGCGGCGTCGGCAACAGAGGCCAACGTCTCGTCCTGATACACGACCTTCGCAGAGGAGGAAAGCATAAAGGACTTTTCAAACGTGCCAGTATAATTTTCCACAACGGCAATCTTACTTTCGGATACATTGGAAAGATACGTAGCTTCAAAATACTTAACCGCCTGATCGGTCAAAGCATCGGAATAGCCTGCCAGAACGATCGTCTGGTCGACGTTGCGAACGGCAAACTCGGCCTTCGTTCCCTCGGCGTAGTAGGCCTTGGAGGCATCGCGACTCGTTTCGCCGATCAGAATCTCATAACCCGTCTTTGCCGTCTGGTCGTCAGTAATGACGGCGATCGTATCGCCGTTGGTGAGATACGACGTGATCTTAGACTGCAGGCGCGTAGCCGCAGTCTTCACCGTCTCGGAGGCATCCTTCGGATAGACGATGGTGTACTGTGCAAGGTGCAAAGCATAGATCGTAGTATCCACCGGCTCGGTGGGCGTATCATTCGTTGTAGGCGCAGTCGGTGTCGTATCCACGGGATCCGTGGGCTCGTCGTTACACGACGCCAACACACCAAGCAAGCACGTCAGGCACAAAATCAGTGCAAGTAAACGTTTCATTTTTGCAACACTCCTTATTAAAAAATTGCATACTTTACGAGAATATCATACCGCATTTTGCAAAAAATAGATTGTATTTTTCTGCACCAGATTTGTATTTTTCATTCTCTTTGCCTGTACAACATGCACAAAGGGCACCGCGGCCTTGCGGCGCGATGCCCTTGGTTGCGTGCTATGCCTGCGTTTTGAAATATCCCTGCGGATGCTGGCACACAGGGCAAACCTTGGGCGGCTCGGTGCCCGTCATGACATAGCCGCAGTTCAAACAGATCCACTTGGTCTGCGCGTTGTCAGACTGAAAGACCTCCCCGCTCTGCACGCTCGCACGATACTGCCGATAGCGCTCCTCGTGCATTTTTTCGATCGCCCCCACACGCTCAAAGAGTCCCGCGAGAAAAGTAAACCCCTCGGCTCTCGCATCCTCGGCAAACTGCGCGTACATCGACGTCCATTCAAAGTTTTCTCCCTCGGCCGCCGTCGCCAGATTGTTCTCGGTCGACGACCAGCCGCCAAGATATTTGAACCAGATCTCGGCATGCTCCTTCTCGTTGTTGGCCGTCTCGGCAAAGATCTGCGCGATCTCAACGAAGCCGTCCTGCGCGGCCTTTCTCTCAAACCACTTGTAGCGCAGATAGGCCTGCGATTCACCCGACAGCGCCGTGTGTAGATTTTGCTCGGTCTTGGTTCCCTGCAGTCGCTCGGGGGTAATTCCCTGCTTTTCAAATGCTGTTTCCATATCTTCCTCCTTGGCAGTATTTGGTACTCTCATTATGGACGCTCCTACAAAAAATTATACAAAATACCCGCATGGCCATTGACTTTTTTTCTTCCTTGAATTATAATGTAAGTAATCAACCAAAAAAAGGAACGCGCTATGGAACGAATTCAAAGCTTTTGTGTCGACCACGATCTCATCGTACCCGACGTCTATATCTCCCGCATCGACGGCGATATCTTTACCTACGACTTGCGCACGCGCAAGCCGAACGAGGGCGACTATATGGACAACCTAACCATGCACTCGGTTGAGCATATGTTTGCGACCTATATCCGAAACTCCCGCATCAGGGGTTCGGTCATCTATTTCGGCCCGATGGGCTGTCGCACGGGTTTCTATCTGCTCGTCCGCAACGAATCGCCCGAAGTGGTGCTGGTCGAGATTCTCGCCACCCTTGAGGCGATCGTCGCCCACACGGGAGAAATGTTCGGTGCCAGCCGCAAGGAATGCGGCAACTATCGCGAGCTCTCGCTCGAGGCCGCCAAAAAGGAATGCGCGGCCTATCTCGCCGCCTTGCAAAGCAAGACCCACGATTTTCAATATCCGTCCTGACGGAAAGGAGTTCTTATGAAAAAGGTAAAAATTACATGTGATTCGACCTGTGACCTGACGCCTGCGCTGTATGAAAAATACGGTGTCGAGGTGCTTCCCCTCGGCGTGACCCTGAACGACAAGGGCTACAAGGACGGCGTGGACATCGCCGCCAAGGATATCTTCGCTTACGTCAGTGAAAATGGCATTCTGCCGCAGACCGCCGCCGTTTCGGTCGGTGAATACCTCGACGTATTCGGCAAGTACGTGGACGACGGTTATGCTGTCGTGCACATCAACATTTCGGCCGAGATGTCGGTCTGTCACCGCAATGCTTGTCTGGCCGCCGAGGAGCTTGAGGACGTTTATCCCGTCGACAGCCGCAACCTCTCGAGCGGATCGGGCCACCTCGTCATCGAGGCCGCCAAAATGGCCGCAGAGGGACTTGACGCCGCCACCATTGCCGCACGCTTAAAGGACATGCAGAGCCGCCTTGACGTCAGCTTCGTGCTCCAGACGCTTGATTACCTGCGCAAGGGTGGCCGTTGCTCAGGCATCGTCGCACTCGGCGCCAATCTGCTCCAGCTCCGCCCCGAGATCGAGGTCGCGGGCGGCACGATGAAGGTCGGCAGAAAATATCGCGGCAAGGCGGAAAAGTCGATTGCCGATTACATTCGCGGCAGGCTAGAGGGGCGCACCGATCTGCAGCTTGACCGCATCTTCGTAACGCATTCGCACGCGCCTCGTGAAATTGTTGACGCCGCGATCGCACTTGTCCGCGAGCTTCAGCCCTTCGCCGAGGTCATCGAGACCGTAGCAGGCTGTACCATCTCGAGTCATTGCGGCCCCTGCTGTCTCGGCGTGCTGTTTTTCAAGAAGGAAACCTAACGTGCTCGACACCGCTAGGCAATGTTTTTCATAAACATTCACAAAAATTGCATATTTTTCAAAATCTTCCTGATATTTTTTTCAAAAAGCCCTTGACAAATCCACTTTAGCGTGCTACAATGGTAAAAAATCAAAAGCGAGGATCGAAAAGAAGTACACGGATGCGTCCTGCAGAGAGCTGTCGGGTGGTGCAAGACAGAGGAAACGGCCGTCGAAATACCTTTCGGGAGCTGCGTGCGGAACCTATGGCCAATCGGTGCATAGTAAGTAGGCATAGCCGGGTGCGACCGTCATATCGCAGGACACCCACGGTGCCCATAAGGCCGTCCTCTGTAAAGAGGCGGTAAAGCAGAGTGGTAACGCGACCATCGTCGCCTCTGTACCGAAAACGGATACAGAGGCGATTTTATTTTTCCGTTTTTTCTTTTGAATTTAAGGCTCGGCTGAATACGGCTGCCTTGAATATAAATTTTTCTTTAAGGAGATTTTCATCATGAAAAAGGTTCTCACACTTATGCTTGCGCTCGTTATGATCGCGCTGTGCGCATCGTCGCTCGCATCCTGCGGCAAGTCCGCCAAATACCAGGTCGGTATCATTCAGCTCGTTCAGCACGACGCGCTTGACGCCGCAACCAAGGGCTTCAAGGACGCTCTAATCGCCGAGCTCGGCGAGGAGAACGTTGAATTCTTCGAGCAGAACGCAAACGGTGAGTCTGCCGTTTGTACCACCATCGCCAACGACCTCGTTTCCAAAAAGGTCGACCTCATCATGGCTAACGCAACCGCTGCCCTTCAGGCCGCTTCTGCCGCTACCGAGGACATTCCCGTTCTCGGCACCTCCATTACGGAGTACGGCGTCGCTCTCGAGCTTGAGAACTTCAACGGCACCGTCGGCGGCAACATCTCGGGTACCTCCGATCTCGCTCCCCTGGATGAGCAGGCCGATATGATCAAGGAGCTCTATCCCAACGCCACCAAGGTTGGTCTGCTCTTCTGCTCTGCAGAGCCCAACTCCAGATATCAGGTCGACAAGATCAAGGCTGAGCTCTCGGCTGACGGCATCACCTGCACCGAGTTCCCCTTCACCGATTCCAACGACGTAGCAACCGTTTCCGCTGCTGCCGCTGCTGCCAGCGACGTGCTCTACATTCCCACCGATAATACCGCCGCTTCCTGCACCGAAGCCATCAACGGCGCGATCGGTGACACCCCCGTCATCGCCGGCGAGGCAGGCATCTGCTCCGGCTGTGGCGTCGCTACTCTCAGCATCAGCTACTACGATCTCGGCGTAACCACCGGTAAGATGGCAGCGAAGATCCTCAAGGGGGAGGCTGACATTGCTACCATGGAAATCGAATACGCTCCCGCCGTCAAGAAGTACAACAAGGCAAAGTGCGAGGAGCTCGGCGTAGTCATCGCTGACCTCGAGGCAAAGGGCTACACGGCTATTGACTAATATACTGTAACGGAGATTTTTAGCGATTATGTTTTTGAATTGGCTTGGCACTCTTCCGAGTGCGGCCGCTCAGGGTCTGATCTGGGGCATCATGGCCATCGGCGTGTATGTCACGTATAAGATCCTCGATATCGCAGATCTTACGGTAGACGGCTCCATCTGTACGGGTGGAGCTGTCTGTGCCGTTTTAATGGTAAACGGCGTGAACGTATGGATCGCGATGCTGGCGGCTCTTATCGTAGGAATGCTTACCGGTCTCGTAACCGGATTTTTCCACACCTTTATGGGGATCCCCGCGATCCTCGCAGGTATTT
>CAYULZ010000099.1:0-6241 GCA_964445865.1 uncultured Lachnospiraceae bacterium
TAGCCTCAAGAACGGCGTGGGGGTCACCCTCGAGGATGGAACGGTCCATGAAGGCACCGGGGTCGCCCTCGTCACCGTTACAAGCGACGTACTTCTGTACGTTGCCGCGGTTGCCCGAAGCAAACTTCCACTTCATGCCGGTCGGGAAGCCTGCACCTCCGCGTCCGCGAAGTCCGGAATCAAGAATGGTCTGGATAACGTCATCGGACGTCATCTCAGTCAGAACCTTACCGAGCGCACGGTAACCGTCCATGGCGATGTATTCGTCGATGCACTCGGGATCAATGACACCGCAGTTACGCAGAGCAAGTCTCTGCTGCTTCTTGTAGAAGGTGGTCTCAAACAGCGCCGTAGCGTGGTGAACATCGGTATCGTTTGCCTCGTGATATACGAGTCTTTCCACGGGTCTGCCGTTCTGCAGATGCTCGCTGACGATTTCGTTAACATCATTAACCGTTACGCAGCTATAAAAGGTTCCTTCGGGATATACGATCATAATCGGGCCGAGAGCACAAAGGCCGAAGCAACCGGTTCCAACAACCTTTACCTCCTCGGCAAGACCGACTTTTTCCAGTTCGGCGCGCATAGCGGCCATGATGTCTACGCTCTTGGACGAGGTACAACCGGTACCTCCGCAAACCAGAACATGCTTCTTGACCTTCGAATCAGCTGCAACATGTCCCTGGCGAATAGCAACCTTGCCCTGCATACTTTCTCTGACAGCAGCAAGTTCCGCTAAAGATTTCATAGTGTTTCCTCCGTATGTATTATTATCGTTGATGTACTTTAGATTACTTCTGATACTTGGCGAGAATACCGGGAACATCGGATACACCGATCTTACCGTAAACCTCACCGTTGACTGTCAGAACGGGAGCTAGACCACATGCACCGATGCAACGGGTTGCATCCAGCGAGTACTTGGTGTCGGGAGACGTAGCACCAGCGGGAAGACCGAGGATCTCGGTGATCTTGTTGATGATATCACCGCTTCCCTTTACGTAGCAAGCCGTACCGAGACAAACGGCAATCGCGACCTCACCCTTCGGGTTGAGGACGAACTGGGAGTAAAAGGTAGAAACACCGTAAACCTCTTCCAGTGAGATCCCCATCTTCAAGGCGATCATTTTCTGAACTTCCAACGGAAGATATCCGTAGATATCCTGTGCCTGCTGAAGAACGGGCATCAAAGCGCCGGGAATGCCTTTGTGCTTTTCAATCACAGCATCCAGCTTTGCTTCCTGTTCGGCAGTACCGTTAAAAGCAACCGTGGTTAAAATTTTCTTCATAGCGAAAATCTCCTCCGTTTTATTTTTATTTTTATTAAAAACAAAGCTTTTAATAGACCATCATATATTATACTACATTCTTTTAAAAAAGTCCATAGCTTTTTCAAAAATTCCGACAGATTTTTTAAAAAATATGTAAAAAAGTGATGCCATTTCGTCAAAAGCGAAACAGCATCATACTTTATTTGGCATCAAACCAAGTTTTTCCCACGTGTGCTTCGACCGAAAGCGGAACCGAAAGCGAGACGGCATTTTCCATGCAATCGCTCAGAAGCGCCATCGCCTCCTCGGCACAATCACGGTGTGCTTCCAACAAAAGCTCGTCGTGAACCTGGAGAATCAGCTTGGCGTCCAATCCACGCTTTTTCAATTCACGGTCAACCAGAACGATCGCCAGCTTCATAATGTCGGCTGCTGTTCCCTGAATCGGGCTGTTCATGGCCACGCGTTCCCCGAAATGCTGAAGATTTTTGTTCGAAGAGGAGAGCTCCGGAATATACCGCTTTCTTCCGAAATGCGTGGTAACAAAGCCGTCTCTTCTCGCCTGCTTCTTGATCTCGGAAAGATAGGCGGCTACCTGCGGAAAGCCCTCGAAATAGCTGTCGATATATTCTTTCGCCTTCGCACGAGAAATACCGAGATCCTCCGAGAGTGAATATTCACCAATGCCGTAAATGATACCAAAGTTCACTGCCTTGGCACGCTTACGAAGCTCGAGAGTGACCTCCTCTGGAGAAACGTGAAAGACCTTACAAGCTGTCATCGTGTGAATATCGATCCCCTCCCGGTAGGCCTCAAGCATCGCCTCATCTCCGGCAATATGCGCCATCAGACGAAGCTCGATCTGCGAATAATCGGCGTCGACGATCACGTAATCGTCACTTTTGGGAATAAAATAACGGCGGAATTCCCTACCGTATTCGGTACGGATCGGAATGTTCTGCAGATTCGGATCGGAGGAGGACAACCGCCCCGTCACCGTTCCCGTTTGATGGAAGATGCTGTGCACCCGCCCCTCGCCGTCGGCCGCCTTGGCAAGGCCATCGGCATAGGTCGATTTGAGCTTGGTCATCTGACGGTAATCGAGAATATCCTCAATGATCGGGTGGTACGGAATCAGCTTTTGCAAGACCTCCGCATCGGTTGAATAGCCGGTTTTGGTCTTTCTCGACTTGGGCAGGCACATTTTTTCAAACAAAACCTCTCCGAGCTGCTTCGGCGAGCTGATGTTGAATTCCTCACCCGCATAACTGTAGATCCGCGATTGCAAGGCATCAGCCGTTTCCTTTAAAACCTCGCCGTAGCGGACAATGCCGTCCACGTCAATGCGGAAGCCGCGAAGCTCCATATCAGCCAACACCGCCGCAAGCGGTATTTCCATTTCGTACAAAAGAAATTCGTAGTGCGCGTCGGCAATGGCTTTTTCCAAGGCGGCGACCAATCCCCAAAGCGTCGTAACGGCCGGACTGCCCTCTGGCAAAGCACTGCCGAGATAACGAACACATACCTCGTCCATATCGGTCGAGGAACGGCTCGAATCTAGCACGTAGGCCGCTAGCATACAATCAAAGGCGCAAGTACGAAGATGCACGCCATATGTCTCCAACGCCTTATATAAGCCCTTGCTATCAAAACAAAGGAGATTTATTTTCTTTAAAAGAGACTCGATCTCTGCTCCATAATCTGCGTTCAGTGTTACGGAAGCTACCGTCTCTCCGTCGAAGAAAAGCAGTTCGTTTTCCTTAATTTCTACCGCTACGCGCTTATTGGCAAAGCGTGCCTCGGCTTCATCCGCCGATAAGGATACGCAAGGGATCTCCGCAGGAGTCTCTTCTCTACTCTCCTCAAGCATTTTTGCGCTTTGTCCGCCTTGCAAACCGAATTTTTGAATCAAGGCATTAAACTCCAGCATCACGAAAAGGTCGTACAATTCCTTTTGATGCGGTCCGTTATACACATAATCATCCAACGTGGTTTCGAGCGGGACCTCGCGGTTGATCGTTGCCAAGGTACGGGATAAATAAGCATTCTCTTTTCCATTTGCAAGCTTTTGCTTCATCGAAGCCGTCAAGGCCGAGGTCTCATATTGCTCGTAAAGAGCATCGAGACTGCCAAACTCGCCAATCAGCTTGAGCGCAGTCTTCTCACCGATACCGGCCACCCCCGGGATATTATCCGAGCTGTCGCCCATTAAGGCCTTCACGTCCACAAACTGCGAGGACGCGACGCCGTATATTTCTTGAAACTCCGCCTCACCGACCGAAAGCGTTTCCTTTGTTTTCACCAGAAACACCGTTGTCTTATCACCGATCAGCTGCAAGGAATCGCGGTCGCCCGTCAAGATGTAGCTCTGTACGCCCTCTCGCTCGGCCTCGGCTGACAGCGTGCCAAGAATGTCGTCTGCCTCATACCCTTCAAGGGAAAGCACAGAATAACCAAGGTGCTTCATGCACTCCTTGGCATAGGGTAGCTGAACGGCTAGCTCCTCGGGCATTCCCGTACGGTTAGCCTTGTAAAGATCGTACATTTTATGGCGGAAAGTAGGAGCCTTCAGATCAAATGCCACCGCACAGTAATCCGGCTTCAGATTTTCCACGTGACGGGAAATGATGGTAATCATTCCGTAAATAGCATTGGTATAAAGCCCGTCCTTGTTTGTCAAGGGACGAATCCCATAAAACGCGCGATTCAGAATGCTGTTTCCGTCCACAACCAAAAGTTTTTTCACGCTCGTGTCTCCTTTGTTCATTCATGATAATAGTATACCATGCAAGAACGGTCTTTGTCAAGAAATTCCGCAGAATGAAAACAAAAAAGGCCGTCTTTGCAGACAGCCATGGGTACGAATATAAGGAGTCAAAGTTCTTCGATCTCGTCCGTACAAATTTCAAAATCTGCCTTGGATGCGCCGCAAAGCGGGCAGATCCAATCCTCGGGGATATCTTCAAAATCAGTTCTCGGCTCTACGCCGTTCTCGGGGTCTCCGTTCTCGGAGCGGTAAACGTAACCGCACAGCTCACAAATGTAGTTCATGTTCTCCTCCAAAAATGTTCTCTCAATTTTTTAGTAAAGCACTATATATGATAATACCATGATATACCATTGTCAAGAAAAATTTTCAGAAAAATGCCGTTTTTTCATTTTTTTGTATCCTTCCATAAAAACCATTTTCAAAGTCACCTTGTTTTTGAACAATTCCACCGCAAAAAATGCTCTTCGAACCTCCACCTTGCTTTCCCCATCCGCGCGCTTCTATTTTCCCGACAAAAATCATACTCATTTTATATCAAAGCCCGAAGGGGGTACCATGAAAAAGGCAAAGCAATTTATCATCAACGGCCTTCTTCTGACCGCCGTCTCTCTCGTTATGCGATCGGTATCGGTCAGCTTTCAGGTCTATCTTTCCAACAAGATCGGCGCAACGGCCATGGGGCTTTTTACGCTGATCTCTACCGTATACGGCTTTGCCATTACGGTAGCCACATCGGGGATTCAGTTCGCCACGACCCGTATGGTTGCCGAAGCAATGGGGCAAGACCATGGACAAGAAAGCAGCAACGGAATAGGAAGCGCTACCGTTCGCTGTATTTTGAGAAAATGCATACTCTACGCACTTTGCTTCAGCTTGGGAAGCGGCTTGGTGCTATACATATTTGCCCCCACGATCGGCGTTTATCTGCTTTCGGACATTCGCACGGTTCTCCCATTGAAGATCCTTGCCTTTACGCTTCCTCCCATTGCCCTTTCTGCGGTGATGAACGGCTATTTCACAGCCGTACGGCGGGTGTATAAAAATGCGACGGTTCAAGTTCTCGGCGAGGCGATCCGCATTTTTATGTGTGTACTTCTGTTGAGTATGCTTCTGCCCGGTGACGTGGAATATGCTGCTTTGGCCGTCATTCTCGGTGGAGCCATTGCCGAAATCGCCTCTTTCGCCATTCATGGACTTTTCTTTCTCTTTGAGCGCTCACATGAAAAGAAGGAGCGCCTGAGTAGCTGTGAGGGCGAGCGTGTCCGCAAAAAGCTTTTGCACATCGCGCTTCCTATGGCGTTCAGTGCCTACGTTCGCTCTGCGCTCGTGACCATCGAGCATCTTTTAATCCCGTGGGGCTTGGAGAGAAGCGGAAGCTCGCGGGATACCGCTTTGGCCTCCTACGGCAGAGTGCATAGCATGGTTTTTCCCTTGATCCTATTCCCCTCCGCGCTTTCGTCCTCCTTTGCCGGCCTTTTAATCCCCGAGGTCGCCGAAGCACGGGCGGCGGGTGACAATGCAACCATTGAGCGCACGATCAACCGTGTCCTCGAGGCCGTGCTGACCTATGCCATCGGCGTAGCGGGCATCGTCATGTGCTTTTCGTACGAGCTTGGCGATACCGTCTACCCCGGAAACGGCACGGGGCGGTATATCCTGATGCTCGCACCCCTTATTCCCGTCATGTATATGGACACTTCGGTCGATGCCATTCTCAAGGGACTCGGTCAGCAGGTCTATCACATGAGTGTCAATATTGCCGATGCGACACTGTCGATCATTCTCGTCGTTCTTTTGCTTCCCCGCTTTGGCATTCTCGGATACGTTCTGACGGTCTATTTTACCGAGATCATCAATTTTGCGTTCAGCCTCGGACGATTGCTGGTCGTTTCCAAGGTCAAGCCACGCGTCGGACGATGGGTTGTCGCTCCGATTGTCTGTGTCGTTCTCGCCACGTCTGCCGTCCGCTATTGTCTTGAGCAGATTTCGGTCTTTGAGACGGGTGCCCCCCGAACGGCTGCCCACATTTTCTGTGCAGGTGTTCTGTACATCGCGCTAATTGCGCTCAGTAAGCTGAAAAGGAAAAAAGCAAAATAAAAATCCCACGAAGAGGCGCCTTCCATAACGCAGGTTTTCATCCCACGACGAGATCCTTCGCGTCGCCGCCCCGTTGTCATCCTTGAGCGTCGCTGACCTACGG
>CAYULZ010000100.1:0-6152 GCA_964445865.1 uncultured Lachnospiraceae bacterium
ATTTACCCTTGTAGGGACAGGCGTCCACGACTGTCCGCAAAACGAATCGCACACCCACCGCCGAACGGCGAGGAAAACCGCCTCGTATCGGGTCGGCGCCTCGACCACAAAAGAGGACAGAGACTTTCGTCTCTGTCCTCTTTTGTGGTTAATCAGATCTTTCCCTCGTCGTCGATGATCTCGAGGTTAAAGAACCGATGGGAATCGGCGATGAATTTTTCCAGTCTCTGCGGGTTAACGCAGAATTCGCCGTTGCCGTTCAGCGTCATAAAGGCCTTTCGCGAGGTCAGACGGTAGAAGCGATAGACGTATTCCTGCCCGTCGGTCGACGTAAAGGTCAGCGTCATGATGCAATTCTCGTCCGAGAGCAACGCCGCCTTTTCCTCCTCGCTCCAATCGGTCAAGGGGTAGGAATCCTTGATCGACGCCTGCGTGAAGGTGCGGTAGAGTGCGCGGAACAGCCCCGTCTGGTAGCGCAGCTCGCGCTCAACGGTACCGTTGGCCTTATGCGTCACGATATAATCGGCCTCTACGTAGACCTTGTCGCCGTTTTCGCACTCAATGCCGACGGTATCGACCTGCACCTGCGTGCCAAGTCGGTTGTACTCGTAATGGATCGAGGTGTATTCGATCTGCTGGCCGAGTGAGTTATACACCGAGATCTTCTCGGTGGTGATGTCCCACGTCACGCCGTATCGGTCGAGGATCTTCTTTTCCGAGAAGGTCGTTACCGCGTTGCCGAGCGAATCGGTGCCCGTGATCGAAATACGGTCGGAGTTCTTGCCGCCGCTTTGGTCGGAGAGGCTGTTGTCAATGGTAAAGGTTGCCGAATAGTCCTTCGTCTCGAGCTTGATGCTCTGGCAGTACACAATATCCAGGTTGATATAGCTCTCGCTGATCCACTGGGTAGAATCCCACGACAAGAAGCTCATCGAAAGCGCCTCGAGCTCGACGATCATATTCAGATCGTACGCATACTCGTACTCGCCCTTCGCGTTCTTCATCCAGATCTCGGTCATGGCGTAGTAGTTGCCGTTCTCGTTCGGGCCGCTGATCATCAGAACGTTCAGCACGGGATCGAGCTTATTGCCCTCGTCGTCGCGCGGCGAGTAGTAGAAGGTCAGCATATAATCGGACGCCGGTTCGTACTCGGGATTGCCGTCGGCGTTAAGCTTGGGCGTGCCGTCCTCGTTCGTCACGGGGCGGTACAGTCCCGCATCGACGAGTGCCTCGTCGGTCAGCTTAAAGGTATGCAAGCCCAGGTAGGTCGGCTCGTAGAGCGCCTCCAGACAGGTCGAAATGTTATCGATCGAGGGCACGTAGCCCTTGAGTGAGGACGCGGGCGAGGGGCCCTCGTCGAAGCGGTAGGCGATGTTGTAATTCGCGGTATTCTCACGCTCGGTCATATCGACGTAGGAGAAGGCCACGAGCTCATCGTAGTCGGTCGTGTCGCCCCGTCTCTTGTGGAGCTTGAAGCTTTCGACGTCGTAGAAGGTGTTGGCCGACATCGGATAGGTCAGCTCGGGGGTGACGTAGTCCTCGATGGGACGCAGGATCGAATCGGCCACGTACGTGCCGAGGATATACACGGCCTCAAAGGGCGTCTCGGTCGAGCCCTCAAGCTTGACGTATTGCGCGTAATAGCCGCCACCCGTCACGAGGCGGTCGCCGATGATGACCTTATGGCGCGTGCCGCTCGTCTCGGTGAGGATATAGTAGGTCGGCACGTAATCGTATTCGTTGCCCTCGTCGTCCACACGGCGCTCGGGTACGAGGCCGTATTCGGAATAGGCGCCGTTTTCGTCCTTGATGGGATCCTGTACCTTACCCGTAGTGATGGTATAGCCCGCTGCCACGTGCAGCGCCGAGAAGATCTCGACGTCAAAGCCGGTCAGGGGCGCGCCGACGATGGCAAATTCGCCGCTGTCGTCACGCTTGAGCGTGTCCTTGTTGAAGCGGGCAAATTCATAGGAGTGGGTGCCGTTGGCGTTGACCACCTGCACCGAGCGGATATTTTCCTTCTCCACGTGGCGGAACATCATGATGGTATCGTTGATGCCGAGCTGCTCGGCGCCCTCCAGATGGCTCGTGTCCACGTAGATGGTTCGCGTGACCTCACCCGTCGCGGCGTCGATGCCGACGAGCGTACCCGCATGGGTCACGTAATAGCCGTATTGATCCTCAATCGGGAGCTTGGTCTTTTTGTCGGTGTCGTACAGGGCGTACACCTTATCGCGGTAGCGGATATAGTATTCGGTACCGTCCACGCGGTCAACGAAGGTGGACGTCCTGACGTAGTCAAGAATAAAGACCAGAGCCACGGCGAGAACGGCGATGAGGATCGCGGACGCAATGATGGCAATCTTGCGGCGTTTTCGGATCGTGCGGTTTTTCTTTTCTGCGGCACTTAAGATCATCGGTTCTTTCTCCTAACGATTACAAAGATTCCGATGCCGAGCGCAAGAATGGGCGGAATGACCGTCAGAATGACGGTGTACTGCGTCGCCTCGGCGGTGGTGACCGTATCAATGGTCTTGTCGGCAAAGGCCTTGAAGGTGATGCCGACGGGAACGGGCTCCTGACCGACGGTGCGGAGCGCCGAGAGCATCAGGTCGGTGTTACCGTAGGCGTTCGATTCCATCAGCTCCTGCGCGGTAAACTCGGTCGAGCCGCAGGCAATGACGTAGGACGCGTCGTTCATGGCGGAGTACTGCGACTCCTGCGTGTAGTGGTGCTCCACCGAAACCGTCATGAGCGCAGGCTTGTCGGTCTCCTTGGCGATCTCTACCTTCTGGCCGTTGGCCATCGAGTACGCGCCCTCGTAGGTCGTAAAGAGGTTGTAGACCGAACGCGCCGTGCCGTCCTTCACATAGGAGCTGTAATCGTAGGTGATCGACTCGTCAGACTCGTCGACGTAGCGCTGGGGCTTGTAAAGCGAGG
Organism: uncultured Lachnospiraceae bacterium; assembly: GCA_964445865.1. Classification (GTDB taxonomy): domain Bacteria; phylum Bacillota; class Clostridia; order Oscillospirales; family CAG-272; genus HGM12713. The sequence goes on from CAYULZ010000100.1 coordinate 2,941, forward strand.
AGTGCGAGATCGACATGGCGTTCTTGAAAACGACACTCTGCGGATAGGGGCGACTTCTCATGGACTCGGTGATCTTTGCGGCGGGGTTCAGGGAGACGTAATCACCGATGACGGCCGTTCCCGCCGTGTCCAGCGAGTGGCTCGGGTCGTGTACGATGTGCGAGTTGCCCGCGCTGTCGCGGTCATACTGAATGCCCCACTCGGACAGATAATCCTCTAAGTTCGGGAGCACGGGCGTGGCCGGATTGAAGAAGACCATCAGTGACGCGGTATTCTCGTGCAGATGCTGCTCGATCTTGGTCAGCTCGTCGATGTCGGATACGCCGTCCTTCACCCAAAAATCCTCCTTGGGATCAAAAATGATGAGCAGACGGCAGTTGGCGGGGATCTCTTGCTCCGCGAGATTAACCGCATCCACCACGTAGCCCGCGTCGATCAGCGTACGGGTCAGGTATTCGCTGGCCGTTGCGCCGTGATTGGAGACGTAGCAGGCCAGAGGGGCCTCGGCGTTGGTGACGGCGAGGATCGACGAGGCGTAGGCCTTGTCGCCGTTGTACGCCCAGGGCTCGGGATTGGATTCGTCCTCGGTGTCCATGACGTAGAAGGACGAGAGGTCGCGGACGCGGTAGCGCAGACCGTCGCTCGCACCCGTGTCGAGCGCGATGATGACGTAATCGGTGTTGATGATCGTGTCCGAATTGGTTTTGTACTTGGTTACGAGCGAGGGGTTGCGAATGATGTTATAGTTCTGCACGTCGATGTACTCGGGGAACTTGGCCTCAAGCTCAAGACCCGTGTTGTAGACGTAGTGCATGACGAGATCTGCCGTCCAGGCGTCGGGCTCGTCGCAGAAGATGAGCTGGATCTTGGCCTGCTCGTTGCGCCAGCCCTCGTCGCCTGCTTTGAGGCCGTTTTCGGCGTTATAGGCCTTGTTTTGCTCACGAATGCGGTCGATCATGTCGAGGGGCGAGAAGCTATCCTCAAAGGTGTCGTCGCCGTTTTCAATGAGATCAATGCACTCGTCCGAGAGGGTAAAGAGCAGCTCGGGGGTCAGGTCGACGTAAAGCGTGAATTTCTGTGACAGCGCGGAGAAGACTACGTTCACGAGAATGATGGCGGCGATGATGAGCGCCGTCAGGAGCGCGGAAACACCGCCGTAGCGGAGCTTACGTCCGGTCGATTCTTTCAGCTTCATGTTTTCTCTCCCTTCCCCATCAGCCCCAACGGCGCTTGTCGTAAACGCGCACCGTCAGTAGCAGGAATACTGCCGTAATGGAAATATAATATAAGATTGATGCAAAGTCGAGAATGCCCGAGGTGAAGTAGGAATAGCGGCTCATCACGCAGACCCAGCTGATGACGAAGCGGATCGCATAGACGTCGATGTATTGGTTGACGACGTCAAGAATGAGCATGCCGAAGATGATCGCGACGGTGATGATCGCGGCGGCGAGCTGGTTCTCGGTCAGCGAGGAAACGAACAGGCCGATCGCGATGAAGGCCGCGCCGACGAGGATCAGGCCAAGCACGCAGGTGACGATCTCGGCCGTAACGGGGCCGACGTGATCCTCGACGTAGGTGCTGCCGAGCCGCTCGGCGTTCGCGTAGGAATACAGCGGGAAGAAGTTGATGCAGGAGACGAGCACACCGCTCACAAAGAGGGTGAAGGCCGCGAAGAACTTGCCCATGATCATGCCGAGGATCGACACGGGCGCGGTCAGAAGCAGCTGCTCGGTGCGGAGCTTCTTTTCCTCGGCAAAGAGCTTCATGGTCAGAAGCGGGATCAGAATGATGAGGGAGTAGAGCAGCATCTGGAAGTAGGTCGAGGTGTCGTAGGACTGTGAGCCAAGCGTGGTGTAGCAGCACAGCAGCGCGGCCACCGCAAGGAATACGCCGGTGTAGACGTAGCCGATGGCGTTGATGAAATAAGAGCGAAGCTCTTTTTTGTATATGGCGAACATGGTGTGGTATCTGACGCGAGGTCAGAGCTCCTTTCTTTTGTTTGGGGTGGTGGGGATTAAGGGTTACAATCCCTCCGTCACGGCTTGCGCCGTGCCACCTCCCTTTACACAAGGGAGGTTTTAGAGAAGCCGTTCGGCGGTGGGTGTGCGTTTCGTTTTGCGGGTCGTCGACCCCTACCATACTTATAGAAAACCGTTCGATTTTCATTTCTACGAAACGTCCCAAAACTGGGAGTTGGGGCTCGGTTTTGGGGAACGAGGTATCCGTAGAAAAGAACGCAAGCGCATGCCAAAAAATAAATTTCAGGGAAGTTTTTGAGGGTGTGGGAACTTTTTTCAAAAAGTTCCCACAAAAACGCATTTCATAAGAAGCATTTTTCAAAAAGGTTCTCGTAAAAACCGTTACCTCAAGAATCCTTCTCGTCCTCATCGAACAGCGCGGAAAGCTCCTCGGATTCGGGCTTTTCGGTCTTTGCGATGATCTTCTTGGCCATTTCCTGCTCCGAGCCGACACGCGCGGCGCGGCGCGCGCCCTTGCGCTCGTAGCGCAGCTTCTGCGAGGAGGTCTGGTCGACGATCGCAATGAAGATGTCCTCCAGGCTCATGCCCATGGCCTCCATGCCGATGAGCGGCCACTTTTTCTCTGCGAGGGTGTAAAACAGACTCTTGCGAATGTCCACGCCGACCTCGCTCTCGACAAGGAAGGTGTAGGCGTCGCCGTCACGCTGGGCAAGCACCTCGGCATAAACGATACCCGGCTTCGAACGGAGCATCGCAAGGACCTCCTTCTGTGGTCCGCAGATCTTGAGCTGGAAGCGGCGGTTGTTCTCGACCGCTCGCGTAATATTCTCGGTCAGCTCGTCCGCGACGATCTTGCCCTTGTTGATGATGACGATACGGTCGCAAACAGCCTGCACCTCCTGCAGGATGTGGGTCGAAAGAATGACCGTGTGATCCTTGCCGAGGTTGCGGAGCAGGTTGCGAACCTCAATGATCTGTTTGGGGTCGAGGCCGACAGTCGGCTCGTCGAAGATAATGACCTCGGGCGAGCCGATCAGCGCCTGCGCAATGCCGACGCGCTGGCGGTAGCCCTTCGAGAGGTTCTTGATGACGCGCTTGTAAACGTCACGGATCTTAACGATGTCGCAGATCTCCTCGAGATGCTTCTCGCGGTTGAGCTTGCAGCCCTTGAGATTGTAGTTAAAGATGAGGTATTCCTCGACGGTCATGTCGAGATAGAGCGGGGGCTGC
>CAYULZ010000101.1:0-6038 GCA_964445865.1 uncultured Lachnospiraceae bacterium
TGAAGCCGGTCTTACGAGCGAAGATCTCTGCAAGTGCGCCGTAAAGAAGGAAGTTGATTGCAAGCTCCTTGACGTTGCCGCCTGCGTTCATGTGCTTCTCAACGACCGAAAGAACGGCACCGTCGAGGAATTCCTTCATGATGTCGTAAAGCTCCTGGTCGTCGAGCTTGTGGATGGAGGAAAGACCCTTTGCAAGGATCTCGCCGTGCGAACGGTGAGAGCCGAAGGAGAAGTCGTTGATGTCGAGGCAGTAAGCCTCACCAACGGCGGAAGCCTCCTGACCGATGGAAAGGTGAGCAGGACCGGGGTTGTTATACGCAACGCCGTTGTACTCGCTCTTGACCTTGACCTCGTTGAGCATCGTCTCAAACTCGCGGATGATCGCCATGTCGCGGTAGATGCGCATCATGTCTTCCTTGGAGTAGATCTTCAGCTCCTCCTTGAGGGTCTTGTTGTACTGACAAACGGGAATGTCGTCAAAGTGGATGTAGCCGGCCTCAAATGCTTTGCCGGGATCGACGTATTGACTCTTAGGCATAGTTTTATATCTCCTTTACCAATGATTTACAAATGAAATTACAGGAACATCGCTTCGCGAATGACCTCGCAAACGGTGGGATGCGGGAAGACGAGCTTCTGGATGTCGCTCACGCGCATCTCGGTCTCAACCATCATCGCCGCGCCGTAGATGATCTCGGAGGCGTAGCTGCCGATCATGTGCAGACCAACGATGTTGTGGTGCTTGTTATCGGTAATGATCTTGAGGATACCGTTGCCGTGCTCGTTCTCGGCAATGTAACGGCCGCTGTACTTGAGCGTCACGGTCTGGACGTTGACATCCAATCCCTTCTCCTTGGCAGACTCGGTGGTCTCACCGACCGAGGCAACCTCGGGGTTGGTGTAGATGACCGAGGGGATCGAGTTGTAGTTCACGCGATCCTTCTTACCGAGGATGTTGTTGATGCAGACCTCACCCTCGCGGTATGCGGTGTGTGCGAGCATCGACTTGCCGTTGACGTCACCGGCCGCCCATACACCGGGCACGTTGGTCTTGCCGTACTCGTTGGTCACGATCGCGCCGCGCTCAAGCTTCAAGCCGATGTTCTCACAGCCGATGCCGGCCGTTCTCGGACGGCGTCCGATCGAAACGAGTGCGTAATCGCAAGGAAGGGCAACCGTCTTGCCGTCCTTCTCATAGGTAACGGCCTTATCCTTGATCGAGGTTACACGTGCACCGAGGATGAACTCGACGCCGCGTGCGGCATACTCCTTCTGGAGCATGGTCGAGATCTCGCGATCCACAGGGCCTGCGATGTGATCCATCATCTCTACGACATAGACCTGCGAGCCGACCGAGTTGAAGTAGGAGGCCATCTCCAGGCCAATGACACCGCCGCCGACGATAACGATCGTCTTGGGGAGCTCCTTGAGGTCAAGAACCTCACGGTTCGTCAGAGCAAAGCCGTTCTTGATCGAATCGGCAAGGCCGTCGATGGGAGGCAGAGCGGCAGACGAGCCCGTTGCGATCAGCAGCTGCTTACCAACATACTCCTTGCCCTCGGCAACCACGACGAAGCCCTCGGCATTTCTTTCCTTGATCGAGGCGGTGGCCTTCACGACCTCAACGCCCGACTTCTTCATCTTGCCGCCAACGCCCGAAACGAGCTGCTTGACGACCTTGTTCTTACGCTCGACGACGAAGGCATGGTCGATATCGGCAGAGCCGAAGGTAACGCCGTAGTCCTTACCGTGCTTGGCGTAATCATAAATTTTAGCGGAATACAGAAGGGTCTTGGTGGGGATGCAGCCCTCGTTAAGGCATACGCCGCCGAGTGCTCTTTCCTCGATGACCAACGTCTTCAGGCCCGCATGGCCTGCGCGCTCTGCGGCATTATAGCCGGCAGGGCCGCCGCCCAGAATAATCAGATCGTACATGCTATTCCCTCCTCTTTACTTCGTGAGAAGCAGGTCGATGTTCTCGAGCATGAAGCCGAGATCCTTGAGGAAGCGCGCGGCGTCTGCGCCGTCGATCGCTCTGTGGTCAACCGTCAGGGACAGTCCCATCGCGGGATAGGTGACATCAACGCCGTTGACCTCCTTGATGCGCTTCATGATGCAATCCACGCCGAGGATAGCCGTCTGGGGCGGGTTGACGATAGGCGTAAAGGACTCGATGCCCATCGCGCCCAGGTTCGAAACCGTAAAGGTTGCGCCGCGGAGCAGATCGGGATTGATCTTACCGCTCTGTGCGTCGGTAATGACCGACTTGGCCGACTTGGAGAGGTCGTTGAGCGACATCTTCTCGGCACCGAATACGGTGGGAACCATCAGTCCGCGCTCGGTATCTACGGCAATACCGATGTTGACGGTGTTGAAGTATCTCATCGTGTCGTCGTTCAGGTAATGTGCGTTGAACATCTTGTGGTTCTTGAGCACGCGAGAAACGGCGAACAGGATCATATCGTTGTAAGTAATGTTGGCAAGACCCATCTTCTCGGCACCGGCCTTGAGCGAGTTACGCAGCGCGATCATCTTGGTCGCATCGAAGGTCGAGTTAAAGGTGAGCTGTGCCATGCTGGACAGCGATGCGCACATCTGCTTGGCAATGATCTTGCGGATGTTCGGGATCTTAACGTCCTCGTATTCAGCCACGGGAGCAACAGGTGCAGCCTCGGCAACGGCAGCGGGAGCGGCAGAAAGATCGTTCAGAACGACTCTTCCGTTGGCACCGGTTCCCTCCACGGCGGTCGTGTAGCCGTCCTTCGCAGCGGGAGAAACCGTCAAGCCGAGATCGAGCAGCTTCTGCACGTCTCTTTCAATGATGCGTCCGTTGGGGCCCGTAGGAACGGCCTTCAGCAGATCGGCATGCGTCTTTTCTGCAAGCATTCTTGCGCGGGGCGAGATCGAGCCAACACCCTGCGTAGCGGCAATCGCCTCCTCGACAACGGCTGCGGGAGCAGCGGTGGGAGCGGCCTCGGCAGCGGGAGCAGCCTCTGCGGCAGGTGCCTCCTCCTCTTCGGCGGCAGGAACGAACTGAGAGAAATCCTCTCCGTCCTGTCCGATTACCAGAACGTTTTCCAGGCAAGGAACGTCCTCACCCTCTTCTCTGAAAATGGCGAGAATCTTTCCCGCCTCGGGAGCGGGCTCGTCAAACGAGGATTTGTCGGTCTCGTAAGAGAACAGGATCTCTCCCTTTTCGACGGTATCCCCTACCTTTTTGTTGAAAGCAGTAATGATACAGCTTTCCACGCTTTGTCCCTGACGGGGCATAATGACCACGGTTGCCATATATTGTCTTCCTTTCTGTAATGAATTTTAGTAATATGAAGCAATCATTTTATACCATCTTATATTGTAACACTCTTTTAACGGCTTGTCAATCGTTTTCGGCAAGAAAAAGTTTCACAAAGCCAAAAAACGGGATCTTTTTTCCATTTTCCAACCGGCGATTTGACAAATTCGGAGAAATATGATATCATAAGCAAAGCTATACTGTAAAGAAAAGGAGCACGCCATGACAACCACAGCCTATCTGCAAACGCATGCCGCCTCGCTGAAGGGCAAAACAATCGCGATCACAGGAAGCACGGGCGGTCTCGGCCGCGTGCTCGCCGAGCACCTCTCTGCGCTTGGCGCTTCTCTCATTCTGCTCGACCGCAATGCGGCTCGCTCCGAGGCCTTTCGCGACGAGCTCGCAGAAAAATACGGCGTCGATGTGCGCTGTATCCGCGTCGATCTTGAGGATATGGCAACCGTAAAAGCAGCCACCCAAGCGCTTGCTTCCCTCCCCCTCGACATGCTCATTCACAACGCGGGCGCATACAAGATTCCGCGTCATCTCTGTGAAAGCGGCCTTGACAACGTCTTTCAGATCAATTTTGCCACGCCCTACTATATGACGCGCGAGCTTCTGCCCACGCTCCGTGCACGCGGCGGTCACGTCGTTGCGGTAGGTAGCATTGCGCACAATTATTCCAAAATCGATCCCGTGGACATGGATTTTTCCACGCGCCGCGCGCCGTCCAAGGTCTACGGCAATGCGAAACGCCATCTGATGTTTGCGCACCTCGAGCTCTTTCGCACGGAGACTGAGACCACACTTGCGATCGTCCACCCCGGCATCACCGTGACAAACATGACATCGCACTTTCCAAAGCTCATTTTCGCCGTCATCAAGTACCCCATGAAGATCATTTTCATGAGTCGGGAGCGCGCATCTCTCTCACTTTTGCGCGGTGTTTTCGAGCCATGCTCGGCCGACGAATGGATCGGGCCGCGCGTGTGCAATATCTGGGGACTCCCCAAAAAGAAGCCTCTGCGCACCGCTACGAAGGAGGAGCGTAAGCAAATCCAGGATCGGGCCGAGACGGTCTATCGCATGTTAAAAGACAGTTGATTTTCCGATATCCCATCACATAGGAGAAAGAACGCAAAAACGCCACTCGCTTTGCGAGTGGCGTTTTGTTGCGCGAAAGAAGCCGCTTGTTACGTTATTTGGAATTTTCCTCGACGATGGTGTCAACCTCTGCAAGAATCACGTTGACCGTATCCATAATATCGGCAAGTGCCTTTGCTTCCCAATCGGTGTTGCGCGCGGTGTATTTGGAATCCGTAGTCGGCCACGAAAGATCTGACACAATTCCGTCAGCATCGAGTTTCATGGTCTCCTGCGCGTCCTCAACCGTCAGCTTGCCGTTCTCAAAATACTTGTTGATATCAAACGTGAATTTCGCAACCTTGGCAGTATCACTCACATAAGAGCCAGTACCGAACGTGTAGCCGTCCTTCCAATGATAATGATCGTCGTCAATCAACGCCTCACACGAATAGCTGTACTTTTTAACGGTAACCTCCAGAACGGTGTCGCGCATGTCATAGCGAATCGAAAGCTCCATGTTGACCTCATGCTCGTCATCACCGGCAACGCGGGTGGTTTCCTTCATGTCGGCATAAAGAACACCATGATAGTCGATCTCTACTTCACCGTCCAGCAAATAGTAATCGGCAACCTTGTCCTTGCTATCCGTGCCGTTCGTCTTTTTGATTTCAAATTCATCGCTACCATTTGCCTTGATAAAGGTCTGATACGCATTTTTTGCGCCGCCGCACGAAGTCAGAAGAACGCAAACGGAAAGAATGCAGAGTGTTAATAAAAGTGATACAAGCTTTTTCATGGGAACTCTCCTTTAATCATAAATTTTTTTAGTGTTAAGACAAGCCTGACACATTACGAGCAAGCATGAAGCTTACGTCGCAATGCTATTATAACATCAAATGAAAAAAATTGCAAGACGAAAAAAATATTTTTTCAATCGTCTCAAATTACACTCTTTTCCTCGTACTCTTCCCCTCGCTTATCCCCGGTCAGAGGCAACCGGAGTAATCGCCGTGCCCGTATGTTTATTGATCCATACTTCATCCACGGTTGTATAATAACCTGTCATAAGTTTCTGAAGCACAAACACATACACGGTAGACGGCGCCGAAGCATTGTTGCCTCTCGCAATGACATACTCGAAGTCTCCCCGAAAGCTTGCCCAATGCTCTTTTGCCAATGCATAGGCTACATCATACGATATTTTATTTTTCCAAGATGCTTCAAGTTTCGAAAATTTTTGACTTTTTTATGCAAAAATGTACAATCTATATACAGTATATCACCCCAAAAAAACTCGCGTCAATAAGGTGGGGGAAAATATTTTTTTCGCGGCTTTTTTCATGCTCAAGTGGAGCGTGGGTGGGGAAATCACAAAAAAGCAGGCACGCGATTGCGTACCTGCTTTTTTGGTGCGGGTAAGAGGACAACTTGAACCCGGATGCTTCGCATCCTCGGCAAGTTTGTCTTGACGGACACCGTCCGTCATTTGCTTCGCAAAGCCGCCAAACATTGCCCCGCCGCACCTTTTGGTTTCAAAAAAACAATTCTCTCTTCCGCGGCGGAGAGCTTCGCGAACTCTCGCCCCACCAACGCAAAAAGGACACCCCTGGTGTCCTTTTTGCGTTGGTGCGGGTAAGAGGACTTGAACCTCCACGAAGTT
>CAYULZ010000102.1:0-6002 GCA_964445865.1 uncultured Lachnospiraceae bacterium
AAGCTACTATAAATTCTTCTTGAGTGCGAAAAGCGTGTCCGGAACGAGTCTTTCCGGGGTAAGCAGCTCGGGGTCGATGTATTTGGTGACCGTGCCGCGGTTAAAAGGATTTTTATCGGCAGAGCGCGAGAGGATCTCGCGGTAGATGGCGGAGTCCACGCGACCGACGAAATGGCTCATCAGGCCCGAGGTCGAAATGCCACCCACGCGACCGAGGCTTTCGACGAGCAGCGTGTGCGCGCCCCCTCTGGCAGCCGCGATCGACGCGCCGATGCCCGCAGGACCCGAGCCGACGACGATCACGTCGTAATCTTTTCTTTTTTGAATATCAATTTCCCATTTCATCTTGCACACTTCCTCCGATTGTGTTATACTTATCATAACACGAACACGCATGCTTGACAATGGTATTTGTGCTCGTTACCTTTGATTTCGTGCAAGAAGGAGTGCGTATGGCGGACGTAACGTCGATTAAAAATTATATTTTGTTTCTGAAAAACGAATGCGGTCTTTCGGTGACACTGCATCCCTTCCGCGAGGATCTGATTCTTTGCTCGGAGCTTCGAACCTTCAATATCCACGACAATTCCTATTGCGTGTACGTCAAAACGCACCCGGAGGCGTGGGCGCATTGTGTCGAGCGCCAGCAGAAGATCCTCAAAAAATGCGAGGAGGGCTCGTTCTGCGGCAACTGCTTTGCCGGGGTGCGGGAGTATATTTATCCGATTTGCGGCGAGGATAGCTTGAAGGGCTTTATTTCGGTCAGCGGTTATCGGTGCGAGAACGGCGAATCCTATCTGTCACGCGTGTCCGAGAGCTATCATCTGTCGAAGGAGGGGCTTGCCTCGGCCTATGCTTCGCTGAAATCCGAAATGCCCACCAAAGAATGGGTGGATACGCTGATCGAGCCTCTTTGCCAGATGCTGGAGCTTGCCTATCGCAAGCGGGAATCGACGGGGGAGAAGAGCCTGTGTGAATCGGTCGCGCTATACCTGATGCGTCATCATACGAGCCCGATCACGCTCGACGACGTCAGCCGTGCGTTTTATTGCAGTCGCTCGCACATCAGCCATCATTTCAAAAAGCAGATGGGGAAGAGCGTGCGCGAATATCTGACCGGGCTGCGCATCGAGGACGCGAAGCGTCTGCTGCGCCACTCGGAGCTTTCGGTGACCGAGATCGCATACTCGGTCGGCTTCGGCGACTCGAACTATTTCTCGGCGGTTTTCAAGGAGCACGTCGGCTACAGCCCGACGGCGTATCGGCGGGGCGGGGAAGAAAATAAGGATGATTGAAAAGCAAACTGCCGCGGATGATATCCGCGGCGGTTCTGCGTTATTCGTTGTTCTTTTTTACATCGAGGCGGATCATGGCCGTGGTGAGCGAGATCAGGCTGATAACCTCGCATAGAATGCCGCCGATGGCGAGATTGACGCTGTTATAGATCAGCCAGCAGGGAGAGTTGATGAGGCTACAGCGTCGAACGAACCTGGCATCGCTTCCCGCAAAGCCGAAGGTCAGGGCCGTTATGCCGATGATGGGAAGCAGCTCGACGATCGCGTTCAGAAGCGTGAATGCCTTGCCGAATACCGTGAAAACCAATACGTACGAAGCAAGGTACGAGGCAATGAACAAAAGATTGACGATGCGGATAGGGAGCTTCAAACGATCCTTCCTCATATAAACGAGCGCGCGGACGATGCCGATCGCGTTCAGAAGACCGCCGACGTATGCGCCGATCATCAGCATATTCACGGCGAACAGGACGTTGCCGATCATTTGAAGAATGAGAAGCCGTTTCTTGTTTTTACATTGGTAGGAAAGAACGATGGCTACCATGGCAAAAATGCCGATTGCCTGTGCTACAAGCTCCATGCCAAATCCCCTTTTTACTCAAAATTTCACACAAGGGGGATTATAACATAAATGGGGAAGCTTGTCAAGCACTTTTGACGATCGTAGCGCTTATCGCACCGCCATAAGGCGACCGTATCGCACCTTGATTTGTTGAAGTTGCACAAAAAACAGACTTGGATTTCTATATCCATGCCTTGAAAAACACAAAATACCCCCTTGCAATTTGAACGCAAATATTGTATAATGGGAATATGAGGGTGAAAAAAGGCAGGATTTTGCCGCATAGCCCGAAATTATTTATTTTTTGATCACTTTCGCGAAATCGCGAAAGGAAGGAGGCACAAACCAATGGCGACCATTGAAACCAGAATGATTCGAAACATTGCATTGCTCGGACACGGAGGATGCGGAAAGACGTCTCTCGCAGAGGCGATGATATATTTGACGGGCGGTACGGACCGCCTTGGCAAGGTTGGCGACGGCAACACCGTTTCGGACTACGACGCCGAAGAAATTAAGCGTGGCTTCTCGCTGTCTGCGTCGCTCCTGAATATGAGCTGGAAGGATTGCAAGATCAACCTGATCGACACCCCCGGCTATCTCGATTTTGTTGGTGAGACCTGTCAGGCGCTCCGCGTGGCCGACAGCGTGATCATCGTTGTTGACGGTAAGGCGGGTATCGAGGTCGGTACCGAGCTCGCATGGAATTATGCCGATGCGGCAGGTCTGCCCCGCGCATTCTTCATTAATAAATTCGACGATAACGAGGCTCGCTTTGCTCGCGTGCTCGACGCACTGCACGAGACCTTCGGTAAGCATATCTGCCCCCTGACCATTCCGATGGTTAAGGACGGCGAGGTCAAGGGCTGTATCGACCTGATCGATCAGTCCGCTCACGTATTTGATGCAAACGGACGCCACAGCGTCGAGATCATTCCCGAGGAGTCCATGGAGGCGGTCGAGAAGTACCGCGACATGCTCATGGAGGCCGTTGCCAGCACCAATGAGGACCTGATGATGAAGTATTTCGAGGGCGAGGAGATCACGCACATGGAAGCGATCAACGCCGTCCACGAGGGCATCATTCACGGTGAGATCGTGCCCGTATTCTGCGGCGCGGCTACCAAGCTGTGGGGCGTCTGGACGATGCTCGACAAGATCGCCGAGTCCTTCCCGCGTCACACCGCGAAGAAGGTTGAACTGTCCGCGGAAGGCGATGACATTGAGATCACGCCCGAGGGCGAGCCCGCACTCTTCGTATTCAAGACGGTTGCTGACCCGTTCGTCGGTAAGATGTCCTTCTTCAAGGTCATGAACGGTACGGTCAAGCGCGACCTGCTCATGAAGAACAACACCACGGGCGACAGCGAAAAGCTCGCTCACATTTATACCGTCAACGGCAAGAAGCAGGTCGAGGTCGACGAGCTGGCTTGCGGTGACATCGGTATGGTGGCAAAGCTGACCAACACCAACACGAACGATACGCTCACTTGGAATAAGGAGCTCAAGTTTGCGCCCATTGCCTACCCGACGCCTTACATGACGCAGGCCATGACGCCCGCTTCGGCGAAGGACGAGGGCAAGATCTCCCAGAGTATTGCCAAGATGCTCGAGGAGGATCTGACGCTGGGATACGAGAACAACGCAGAGACCAAGCAGATGCTGGTCTACGGCCTCGGCGACATGCATCTGGCCGTGCTTGCTGCCAAGCTGAAGAATCGCTTTGGGGTAACGGTCAACTTCAGTACGCCCAAGATCGCGTACAGAGAGCGCATCACGAAGCCCGTTGACGTCGAAGGTAAGCATAAGAAGCAGAACGGTGGCTCGGGCCAGTACGGTCACGTGAAGATCCGCTTCGCTCCCGGCACGGAGGAGGGCCTGACCTTCACCGTATCGGTCGTCGGCGGTACCGTTCCGAAGAACTTCTATCCTGCTGTTGAGAAGGGCTTGCAGGACGCCATGGCCAAGGGCGTGGCAGGATTCCCGCTCGTTCAGCTTGCCGCTGATCTGTACGACGGCTCGTACCACGACGTCGACTCGGATGAAATCTCCTTCAAGACCGCCGCATCTCTCGCGTATAAGAAGTGCCTCGAGCAGGCTGCTCCCGTGCTTCTTGAGCCGGTTGGCGACCTTGACATCACCGTTCCCGATTCTCTCGTGGGCGACGTGATGGGCGACCTGAATAAGCGCCGCGGTGCCGTGATGGGTATGGATCCCGCCGAGGGTAAGAAGGGCTATACGACGGTTCACGCCGTAGTGCCGAAGGCCGAGCTTGCCGAGTATCCGATCATTCTCCGCGCCATGACGCAGGGTCGCGGTAGCTTTGCGTACAACGTAACGGGATACGATACCGTTCCCGGCAACATCGCCGCCAAGATCGTAGAGAACTATAAGAAAGAAAACGCGTAAAACGCAAAAGGGGAGCCGAAAGGCTCCCCTTGGTTTTTATATGTAGAGGCGTGATTTTTTGTGTAGAGATATTGTCTCTCTTCAAATTTTGTGTTATAATGAGTGTGGGTGATGAAAATGGAAAATAAATTACCAAAGAGAAAATCAACAAGATTGCAAAATTATGATTACGCCTCCGCAGGTGCGTATTTTGTAACGATTTGTATTAGGGATAGAAAACAAATATTATCCGAAATCGTAAATACATACCTCATGGCTACTGATAAAACAATCAATTCTGGGGTAGGGGAGGGGCTTGCTCCTCCCGAGATTACGGTTAAATTGAAACCTTGCGGCGAGATTGTAAAAGAGCAATTACAATTACTTGGAAACAGATTTCCAAGTGTAAGTGTTGAAGATTTTGTTATTATGCCGGATTACATACACGCAGTTATATTCTTGCACGAAAAGGCGGGAGGAGCAAGCCCCTCCCCTACCTTGGACGGTGTAATTTGCGCGTTTAAATCCTTGACATCGCGCATGTGCAAACAACAATACGGAATAGAAAGAATGTTTCAGCGTTCGGCTGCTGAACATATCATTCGCGACAGAGAAGATTATGAAACGCGAAGAAAATACATTTATGAAAATCCAATGAAATGGTATTATAAGCATTTGAACATAGAAGAATAGGGGGGATAGGCTTCTCCTTACGCGTTTTTAATGCAAACGTGAATTTGTGATCAAAGGAGAAACTAAATGTATGATACAACCTGTAAATCATAATGATATTAAAGAATGTGTTGATGTAATCAAGGAAAGCTTTTTAACCGTAGCTAACGAGTTTGGCTTCACGCCGGAAAATGCGCCTCGCTTTACTGCTTTTGCGACAACAGAGCAACGATTGTCTTGGCAATTGAATCATGAAAACAGACCTATGTATGCTTTTGTTATGGATGAACGGATTGTCGGATATTATTCATTGGTATTACAAGAGAATAACGAGTGTGAACTGAATAATTTATGTGTGCTCCCACAATTTAGACATCGAGGTATAGGAGAAAAACTATTATTACATTCATTGAAAACGGCAAAAAGTTTTGGCTGCTCAAAAATGAATATTGGAATTGTTGAAGAAAATCAATTGCTAAGAAAATGGTATGAATCTTTTGGCTTCAAGCACATCAGAATACAAAAGTTCGATTTCTTTCCGTTTACCTGTGGGTATATGGAGTTGGTTTTAATATGAGTGACATAAACCCCTACAGCACACCTAAAAGGTGTAACACACGATACCACGCAGGCAGTCAAAGCATATAAAAAGGACAGAGACAAAATCTCTGTCCTCTTTTTTGATTTTATTTATTTACGTATCCAATAAACCGCTCAAATGCTGCAAGTCCCTCGGCGGTACGGGCGTACACGCCGGCGTCCTCGAGGACGCGCTGGAAGGTCTTGCCGATCTCGGCTTTGAGAATGTCCTCGACGTTCTCGGCGGTGAAGGTGTAGTTGTCACGGAAGCGCTCGAACCATGCCTTGTGCTTCTCGATACGCTCATCGGCTGCAAAATCCTTGCCCGTCAGAATCGCGTCGCACATGACGGCGATCTCCTCCTTGAGGCGCGCGGGCAGAACGGCGAGGCCCATGACCTCAATGAGTCCGATGTTTTCCTTCTTGATATTATGTACGTCGGCATGGGGATGGTAAACGCCGAGCGGATGCTCCTCGGTGGTGATGTTGTTGCGGAGCACGAGATC
>CAYULZ010000103.1:0-5752 GCA_964445865.1 uncultured Lachnospiraceae bacterium
GCAAGAAGAAGTCGGAAGCTGCTCGCAAGAGAAAATATAAGTAATTCTGATTGCTTGTCAAAAAACAGGAGCGTCGTTGACGCTCCTGTTTTTGTATGTATCTTTGCGTGTCGAATTTCGCATTTTTTGCTATTCGGCAAAAAAGCGAACAAGGGGTTTCACCCCTTGACCCCGCTGCGCTCCCGACGGCCTTTGACGGCCGTCGGGGCACTTTTGTTTTTGCAAACGAGACGCCGATGGACCCCACGTTCCATCGGCTAGTGGTTTATTTTTTACCAAGCGTTTTCTTTGCTACATCATGGGTGCGTTGTTGGCGTTTGGTTTGCCACAACTTCCCCATGATGTACCAACAAATCGTTTCGCACGAAGGTTTGGCAAAGACGGTTAGGGGAGGTCAAGGAGGGGGAAAGGTGCGTAGAATCTATATGCTTGCATGTAGATTCAACCCCTTCCCATTCCTTGTGGCGTTCTTTCGGTACCTTTCTGTCGACACGGACAGAAAGGTACATAAAAACATGATTTTAAATACCAATCAAATTCAAATCCCACGCAGGGACGTACGGGTATCGCCGCAGATATAGCCGATAATCGGCACACATTTCGTGAATTTGCAAGGGTAGGGCATACAGATCCTCCGAGCGGTGATAGGCCGATACGAGTAATTTTGGACGGTCGCGCAGAATGATCTCTCGCGAGCCGATCAGTGCCTCGGCTTCCGCGCCCTCTACGTCATATTTGATATAGTCGATCGGGTGCGCGCCGACAAAGCGATCGGGCGGAAGCGCCGCGATTTCGGTGATCCTCGTCGCATTTCCCGTCGCCGAAAGACTGGAATTGCGGTTGCCCTCGTCACCGAAGCGCAAGATCTCCTCGCGCGACCACGCTGCCGCCTGCACCGTGCGCAAATCAAGCACGTCACCAAGAGCTTCCTTGTATTCGCAAAGCTTCCGATAACTGCGGCGGTCGGGCTCCATCGCAAAAACCGTCTCAAGATGCGGGGCATAGGCGCGAAGCTCGCGTACCGTGTCGCCGTTGTACGCGCCGAGGTCAAGCGTCGAGCGGAATTCCTCCGCGTGCAAAATGGAACGATAGACCTCGTCCTTGTCGCTTTCGGCGGCAAAGAGATGCGAGATCTTGCCCGTCAGCTTGTAGCGCACAACCTTCTCAAAAATGTGCCGCGATTCGTCATCGGCAAAGAGGGAATAAGCTTGCTCGAAATCCTGTTGGTGCACTTCAAAAAAATGACGGTTGAACAGTGTATCTCCAAATACGGGTACGTCGGGTGCATACAGCTCGCATTCCGCGTCGACCGCACGGATCGTGTCAAGCACCTCGGGGCGCGCCGAAGCAAAGGACAGAAGAACGATCAAATTCTCCAAACCGTATTTTTCCTTGACAGCCGAATAGGACAGCACGGTCTTTCCGTGAAAGCTGTGGCCGCGTACGAAGCCGTCACTGGCAAAGAAATCGGCGATCTCAATGCCGTAGTGCGCGCAGACACATAGGATCTTGTCCGCACCGTTTCCCATGCCGTACATGACCACGGTTTTTGACGTCGATTGTAAATATTCCCAAAGATCGCAAGAGGGAAGCGTGAAATTCATGGTCTCTCCTTGACTTTTGTCGGATTTTATAGTATAATAACTCTATTAAGGCTATTGTAACATAAAATGGAGGAAAAATCAAGATGGACTGCTTGTTCTGCGAAATTATCAAGGGCAATATCCCCTCCCGTAAAGCATACGAGGACGAATATTGCTACGCCTTTTATGACATTAACCCACAAGCACCTACGCACATTCTCGTCGTTCCGAAATGTCACGTCCCGTCGATGGACGGCATCGGTGCGGAAAACAGCCAATACGTGGCCAAGATCTTCGAGGCCATTCCGCGCATTGCTACCGAGGCAGGTCTTGTGAACGGCTATCGCGTGATTTCGAACTGCGGCGACGACGCTTGCCAGACCGTCAAGCACCTGCATTTCCATATCATGGGCGGCTGTAAGCTTCCCGAAAACATGGGTGTCTAATGGGGCCGGGCTTTGGTATGCCCCCCATCAAGGACGCCACGGCGCATAGCCGCGCGAAGAAGCCAAAGGGACTTCGCGATGTGCCGCGCTTTTTGCGGGAGCTTTTGGGTGGCTTTTTTGGCCGGCTTTTCTATATTTTTAAATTGGTTTGGGATACGGGCCCTTGGATCCTTGTCCTGATGCTTCTGATCGCGCTTTTTACGGGTATTATGCCCGTTGTGGGAGCGATCCTCTCCAAGGATATTCTCAACGGCCTTCAGGACGTGATCGCAGGGCAGAGTCCCGCTGTGTTCTGGGGCTCGGCGGTCATGCTTCTGCTGATTTTTTATTTTATTTACCGCATTCTCAATCAGCTCGTTACGCGTCTCAATACGGCGGTGACGCGCATTGCAGGCGAGAAGGTGGTGCGCCACGTCAAGGTGCAGATCATGCAGAAGGCCAAGGAGATCGACCTTGCCTCCTTTGACATGCCCGAATTTTACGAAAAGCTTGAGAACGCCAATCGTGAGGCGGGCATGCGCCCCATTCATGTGCTTTCGGCAACCTTTGATGCTGTCAGTAAGCTCATCAGCCTTGTCAGCTATATCATCGTGCTTGCAACCGCCCCCGATATGTGGTGGACGGCACCGATCATGCTGATCATCTCTCTGCCGACGGCGATCATCAGCTTTTCCTATCGCCGTAAAAATTTCAATTATATGCGTCGTCGCTCGAAGGATCGCCGCCAGATGACCTACTATTCCGACCTTATGGTGAACAAGGATATGGTCAAGGAGATCCGAATGTTCGGACTTGCCGATACCTTTACCGAGCGCTACGATTCGGTTTTTGACCGTTATTATGCGGGCATGCGCCGCTTGATCGTACGGGAGAGCGTGTGGCATATCATTGCTTCCCTCGTTTCCTCGGTCGTCAACTGTATTTTCTTCGCGCTCATTGCCATGAAGGTCTTTTCGGGGGAGATCCGCATCGGTGACTACTCGCTCTATACGGGCGCTTTGACCTCGATTGCTACGACGGTGTCATCGCTGATCGGCGTATCGGCTACCGTTTACGAGGGAACACTCTTTATCGACAACCTTCTTGTCTTTATGAAGGAAAAACCGACCGTCGTGCCGCTGACACAGACGCCGCTGCCCGTCCGTATGGGCGAGTCGCATACCATCGAGTTCGTCGACGTCAGCTTTGCCTATCCGGGCACCGATCGCCGCGTGCTTGAGCATATCAATCTAAAGCTGATGCCGGGCGAGACGATTGCCCTCGTCGGCCTCAACGGCGCGGGAAAAACGACCTTCCTCAAGCTCTTGACGCGTCTGTACGATCCGACCGAGGGCAAGATCCTGCTTGACGGTCGCGACATTCGCGAATACGACGTGGACGAGCTCTATCGCATGTATGGCATCATTTTTCAGGACTTCGGCAAGTACGCCGTCAGTGTTTCGGAGAACGTTTCGTTCGGCGACGTGCTGCGTACGCCCGACGGAGAGAAGGTTCGCGAATCGGCAAGGCAGGCGAACGCCGATGAGTTTATCGAAAAGCTCCCGAACGGCTACGACACGCCCCTGATGCGCTTCTTTGAGCCGGACGGTATCGAGCTTTCGATCGGTCAGTGGCAGAAGCTGTCGATCGCGCGTGCCTTTTACAGCACCTCGGACATTCTCATTCTCGATGAGCCGACCGCCTCCCTTGACCCCATGGCCGAGCAAGAGATCTTCAATCAGTTCGAGCGCCTGCGCAAAGGCAAGACGACGATCTTCGTTTCGCACCGCCTTTCGAGTGCCACGACGGCCTCCAAGATCATTGTGCTCGAATATGGCAAGGTCGTGGAAATGGGAAGCCACCGCGAGCTGATGGCAAAGCAGGGCAAATATGCCGAGCTTTTCCGTACGCAGGCCAGCCGTTATCTGGAGAAGGAGGAGACAACCCCCGCCCGTCCTCCGATGCCGCACGGTCATCCGCCCGTGCAAAAATAGGATATTTTTGTAAAAGCTTGCATTTTGGTGTTGACAAGCATGGGAAAATTGAATATAATAATAACATTACGACGAAACGAATACAAAGACAGGAGTAACTTTCATGCAGGTTAAAGTAGTAAAATTCGGCGGAAGCTCTCTCGCAGACGCCGCTCATTTCAAGCAGGTAGCCAGCATCATTCATGCGGATCCTGCGCGCCGCTACGTCGTGCCCTCGGCACCCGGCAAGCGCTTTAAGGACGATACTAAGATGACGGATATGCTGTACCATTGCTACGAAATGATCCGCAATCATGAAAACATTGACGAATATTACGAGAAGATCAAGGCGCGCTATAACGGCATTATTACCGAGCTTGGTCTTGATTTCGATATCAGCGGTGAGTTGGAGTATGTCAAGAACGCCATGCAGTCGGCAGGACGCGATTATGCGGCCAGCCGCGGCGAATATCTCAACTCGCTCATTCTTTCCAAGTACCTCAAGTACGACTTTATTGACGCAGAGAACGTGATCTATTTTCGCGAAAACGGTACCTTTGACGAGGAAAAGACGAACGATGTTCTGACCGCCGAGCTCAAAAAACACGAGCGCGCTGTCATTCCCGGATTTTACGGTGTAATGCCCAACGGCACCATCAAGACCTTCTCGCGCGGCGGCTCGGATATCACGGGCTCGATCGTGGCCCGTGCCGCAGGTGCGAACCTTTACGAGAACTGGACCGACGTTTCGGGCTTCATGATGGCCGATCCCCGTATCATTGATGAGCCGCTCGCCATCAAGACCATCACCTACCATGAGCTCCGTGAGCTGTCCTACATGGGTGCGACCGTGCTTCACGAGGATGCGATCTTCCCCGTAAGACACGCGAAGATTCCGATCAATATCCGTAACACGAACGCGCCTGAGGATGCGGGCACGATGATCGTCGATGCCACGTCGGAATATGACGTTGACCACGTGATCACGGGTATTGCCGGCAAAAAGGGCTTCTCGGTTATCACGCTTGAAAAGGATATGATGAATGCCGAGATCGGCTTCGGCCGCAAGGTGCTGGAGGTGCTGGAGGACAACGAGATCTCCTTTGAGCATCTGCCCTCGGGTATCGATAACATGAGCATCGTCGTGGCTACGTCCGCACTTGAGAACCGTCGTGAGCGCGTGCTGACGGCTATGCAGCGCTCGGTTCGCCCCGATCACCTCGCGATTGAGGATCATTTCGCACTCGTCGCCGTTGTCGGCCGCGGTATGGTCAAGGCCAGAGGTACGGCGGCACGCGTGTTTGACGCGCTGGCGAACACGGGCATCAATATTCGTATGATCGATCAGGGCTCGAGTGAGAGCTCGATCATCGTCGGCATTGAGGAGCACGATTTCGAACAGGCGCTGCGTTCGATCTACGCAGAATTTGTGAAGGAATAAGCGCTATTTGTGGGGGACTTTTTTGAAAAAAAGTCCCCCACAACCTTCAAAAACTTCCAAACAAATTTTATATACCGTGTATTTCGTTCCTTTTCTCCGGAAACCTTTGTCCCCACAACCGGGTCCCAACTCTCGGTTGTGGGGTGTTTTGCTTTTTTTGAGGGTATGATTTCGTTATTTTTCGAAAAAAATCAAAAAAATCGTGTCAAAAAAAGTATATTTTCTTTTTTTTGCGTATATTATAATTGATTAACGGAAAAAAGGAGGGGATTGTATATGTCGGAAAAAAGCGTGCGCGACTGCTTTCTGGAGCAGGAACGGGAGCGCCTG
>CAYULZ010000103.1:5762-5979 GCA_964445865.1 uncultured Lachnospiraceae bacterium
CGGCCAATACGCGCGGTAGAGAGCATCCCTGTGAGCCTTGTGAGCTACGCACCGATTTTCAGCGCGACCGCGATCGCATTCTTCATTCCCAGTCCTTCCGTCGACTGATGAATAAAACGCAGGTCTTTCTCGCACCCGTGGGCGATCATTACCGAACGAGAATGACCCATACGTTGGAGGTCACGCAGATCTCGCGCATCATCGCGCGCGCTTTGCG
>CAYULZ010000104.1:0-5887 GCA_964445865.1 uncultured Lachnospiraceae bacterium
CGAGTCTGTAGCCATTCTAATCCCTCCCATATATATTTAGGGGTTGTCCATTCAACACTTTTATCTGTATAAGCAACGTAAAGCAAAGACGAGGCAAAATCTGATTTTTTATCGATTATCATTTGTGTCAAATCATAAATATTACCATTAGTGTCAATTTCATCTTTATTTTTTAATCCTAATAACTGATCTTGATATTTTTTCAACGTTCCTAAATTCACATTTATAAATGCGTCCTCAAAGCTTCTTGGATAATATCCGTCTTCTTCGCACTGATAGCTCACATTTACAAAATCACTTATACATTTTTGAGAGTGTTTTTTAATGTTTTCAAGCCAAGCGGTATGCACCGAACAACCATATACAAATTCTGGAGCTGCATAATAATATTTAATTGTTGCATTAGAGGTGTTGCAGCAATCAGTATCTAAAACGGAACAAGCAGGATAGGTCGTTTTCTTTGCACTAACTTTACGATAAACTGTATCTATATCAGTTATAATGAGAGTTGGGATTTGAAGGAATTCGATAAAATGTCTAAACGCCTTAGCGTTCGCTCCAGCTTGTATTACAGTAATGTTTTGAGCAGATAACGGTATGTAATTTGATTTATATTCCGCATCCTCCTCTTCCTTTTTGGCTTCTTCAAACTTTCTTTTCGTGTCATATTGGTTAGAAAAATAATCGATTAGAATGCCTTCAGATATTCCTTCAATAAATATTGCTTTATCAGCAAAAAACAATTCTGAGGATTGCACACTCAGATATTGTTTCAAGAAGGAAAATTCTTTTTCCTCTCCGGCATATTTTTTGCTTAATTCATTATAAAAGTTTTTAATTTCTATGTTATCACCATTCTCTCCCTTCTTCAAAGACATATATCTAATATTCTCAAAGGGATGATTTGAAACAATATGCGGTGAGTGAGTAGAAATGATAGTTTGCATATTGGGGACTTCTTTTAATATTTCTTCTATCTTTTGTGCAAAAATATATTGAATTTGAGGGTGAGTGTGTGCTTCAGGCTCTTCAATCAGCAACAACTTTATATCTTTCTTATTAGCCTTGAACGCCTCCTTTTTAATTTCTATACTCAAAAGTAAAAACAAAATATTCATGTGTCCCAAGCCATTAAGATGTTCGGGCAATCGTTGAGTTAAATCACCATATACAACCTCGGAAGAATCATTGACAATCTCCCTGGCTTTTAAGTTAGAAACAACCTTAAGATTGCCCATGCTCAAGAATTCTTTAGCATTTGCAAGAAAGTTATTAAAGAACTTCTCGTAACTATTTCCTAAGTCTTCATCCATTTTGGCGATCAAAGCATTTATACTTTCAAACTTATCCGGAGCGTTGATGTTCGCATGATTATAATAATCCGTTGTTAGCTTTGAAAGAACCTTTGTTCCGCTTTTTTCTTCTGAACTCGATACGCTACGCTTCGCGTGAATAATTTCAAAATCAATTAACTTTTCGATATCTTTGAATTCCTTTTCAATGAGCTTGTGTCTGTTTTCGGTTTTCAAATCGTCCATAGAGCTAAAGGTATAAACTTTTTTCTGCAAATAATCCTTAATATGATTAGTCACAAATTTATCTATGGGCATAGTGCCTCTATTCTTGATGCCGTCAAGCAACTTATCTTTTTTGATAGAGCACTCAAACAACAAATTAACTGTTTTGCACTCAGGATCAAGATCAAGTATAAACTCTGACAAATGACACAAGTTGTCCTTCTCATCGTATTCAAGCATCATTATCAATTGAATTGCCAACTCATTTACATCTGTTTTTTCATCAAATGCAAACAGTCTGCTTCTCAGATTGACAGAAAAATCATTAAAATTAAAATCACCGTTTTTCAAGAATTTTTCAATCAATACCATAAATGATGTTTTACCGGTATTGTTCCTACCTAACAACAAACAGAGATCTCTATCAAAATCCATAACAGAATTCTGCAAAATTCTGAAGTTCTTAATTTGTATTTTAGTGATACGCATTTTTCCCCTCCTCAAGAATGAAGTTGTCTTAAAACAGTAGTGATGTCAGAATAATTATTGACCCAAATTATTTCTACTCCCAAGCGTGCAAAATGTTTGGATGCAATAATCAAATCGCTAATGAGAAGATTATCTTTCACCATTATAGCGTAGTGTTTTCTGTTCTTTTCTCTTGTTAATTCAAGAAGACGCCGTATATTAGGATCGGACAAACTACAACCTACAAATAAACAAGTATTTTCTCTAAAGAACGATAATTGACTTGAGATTTGCCAACTATATGGCTGATTGTATAAGCCGTTATAGTTTTCTTCAGTAAGGAATATCGAAGCACAATGTTCAGGCTTCATATGTGATTTATACTCTACCTGCGGCAAATAACCGTGAACATGATAAATTGAAAGCTTATCATTAATAATTCCGCTCGAATTAAACAAAGTATTAAATTCAAATTGTATGTTAGTAAGCCTTTGTTCGAGATAATCATCAAAATTATATGTAAGAACTCTAAAATGCTTTTTGCGTTTGCTTTTTTCTATTATTTTTACGATCTCATCAATTGCATACATACTTTTAGAGGATGGGGTGCCGTATAACCCGTTATGAATAGCCCAATAATATGCTGTCTCATTTTTATACAGATCTTTACAAAGTTGGGCTGTAATCAAGCTTGAACCACCTACTTTTTTACACAGTTTGTCAACATCACCGATGATCCCAGCTTTGCACAATTCATTTTCAAAGTGAAGCAGTAAATCATTCCAACTTTTTGCACCTAAATCTATCGATATTCCCGCGCCAAGAACTAATGCAAAACAGTCATTAGAGTCGATTTCTTTTTTCAAAACAGCAATATTATCTTGGGTTTTTTCGTCAAAATTCTTATTGTTAACCGCAACAGTACTCTTTGCATCAATTAGCTTTTCATCATAAAATGAAATTGCATTGTTATAGTCAATGGGGTATTTTTGAATCCAATCTTCAACAATACTTCCATCTAACACATCTACGGAAATACCTTTGAATTTGAAATTTATACTTTCCAGTAGTCCTTCAATCTCATGTTTTATGGTGGAGTATGTAACGATAATTACGGTAATCGGTGTAACATAATTTGTATCTTTATAGTCACGTGAAATTCTACTCAGGATATTTAAGAGTGTTTTCTCATTAATTTGATACTTATACTCAAAAAACACGGGAGTATTAATTCCCAAAATACCATTAGGTGCCGCAGCATCTAATTTTATCGTTCTACCATCTTTGATGAATTCATTTTCCTTTGGTAGTGAATATTCAAAAAAAATATCTTTATTCTCTTGCGCTGCGATCTGTTTTAAAACAGATGAAACAAACAATTCAAAAGCTTGTCCAGATATATTAGGTTTGTTCTGTATAAACATTATATAACCTCCATTTACTCTTCTGCTTGTCCGTTATTAACCCACTCGTCAATTTCTGAAATCTTAAACTTCCAATTCTTCCCGATTTTATGGGCAGGCATATTCTTTGTTGCGATCCAACGTAATGCCGTATCTCGACTAATTCCAAGATACTTACATATCTCCGGCATGGAAAAATAGCGATCTTCTATATTCATTATTCACTACCTCCTGTCAATCGATATAGGTGAACTTTGAAAACAAACTTGTAGTCCGCAGTATAATATCTTTCGTTTGCTTATTAAACTCATATTCACCCACATTTTTTTCGTATATGGAACCATCATAATCTGTATTAAATATGGCGTCATACACCTGTTCGAGTTTCTCCTCGATTGTTACCACCTTATAATCATCGCCACAAGCCTCATACGATTCATCCCTTGCCAAAAGTTTATTGAATATATGATCTCTGACACCGACGAATTCAAACAATGGAGAAGAATCTTTGCCTCTAATAAACGCATCATACCGATTAGAGTCAACTATTTTTAATCCCACTAATATGGGAACAATGTATAACAAGCAAAATTGGATAGCTTTTCCTTCAGCAAATGCAAACGAATGCCCCTTTGTGTTATCATGTGTGACATCATAGGCAGCCATTTTTGCAAGCCTCAGATATTTTGCAGTTTCTCTAATAGATAAATTATATCTACTTATAACGGCATGACACATAATATCGTATAGATACCTACTACTATTAAAGTCGATGCTGCGATAAAACGCTTCAAGGTTGACCGGAGGAAGTGACACTCGCAGGTCAAAGAATCTATCCAGATATCTGCAAGCATCGAACTCATCGCCATAATAGCGTTTAATTGTATGCTGCAGTTCGTTTGTATTAATGGAAAAAACAAACGTAATTCTGTCATTGGAGAAATAATGCTTGATTCGCTCTAAGAGCCTAACCGCATAGCTCGGCTTGCATCTGTCGAGTTCATCAATAAAAATAACAAGACGATTTCCGCGCTCTTCTAACAGCGCATCAAGAAATCGCTTTATTTCTTCTTCAATCGCTTTCGCCTTCTTTAATTCATCAAGAGGATCCTCGCTGCGGAAACCATCTATTAAAGCATTCCAATCCTTACCTGTAAAAAATTCAAGTATATTGGCTGCAATTTTAATGAAACTCGCATCATTAGGAACTGAAAAATCGTCACTAACATTTCGCAATATTGTGTAAATCAAAGACAGCACCGGATCTGAATCATTATCATTCTCCCATGCATCGTAATAAACCGAAACATGTGGCTGATATTCCGGTTCACAATTTCTGTGAAGCCTTTTCCAAACAGAAATGATGGTCGCTTTATCATCATTGTCAGTTTTTCCGACAAAATCGTTGTTGGCATCCAAAAACATTTTTACTTGGTTAACAAAAAATGTTTTGCCGCTACCCCAACTCCCATCTATTGCAATAGAGCAATTATCTTCTAAAGAATTCAATATATCAGCAAACCAAAATATATCCTTATTGCGATCCAAAGTATCACTAATGAGGGTTTCCATTAAGTTTTCATGAGTCGGTTTCAGTTCATATGATTTCATAATTAATATATCCTTTCCTGTTATTGGATATATTATATCATAAATCACGCATTTTGTAAAGTACTGTCGTATATTGTTGGATATTGCGGCTCTTTTTCTCTCTTGTAACTCCCTCGAAAACATTTATGGATATAATATTAGCGGAACGCGCATTGCGCTGACCGCTATTTTTATTTTGGGAGGAAAGTAAAATGCTTTATAAAGAATGGCTATCGGAGTGGCTTGAAAACTACGTTAAAACCTCGGTAAAGGAGCGGACATATGCGAAATATGCAGACATCGTTAGAATAAGATTGATTCCCGCGCTTGGTGACTATGAGCTGGATGAACTCACACCTTTAATCATGCAACGATACATAACAGAACTATTACATCACGGAAATCTGAATACGGGCGGAGGACTTTCAGTAAACACGGTCAATTTGATTATTGCTGTCGTGCAAAGCTCGATGGTAACGGCGTACTCGGTCGGACTTGCGGATGAATACAAAATGGATAAAATAAAACGCCCGAGGGTGCAGGAAAAACAGATCACCTGCTTTTCTCCCTCGGAACAAAAAATGATAGAGCAAGCTGTACTCACAGACAAACGCAACAAAATGATAGGCATTCTGATATGCCTATACACCGGCTTGCGCGTGGGAGAACTGCTTGCCCTTGAATGGACGGATATAGATTTTTCTAAAAACGAATTGAAGGTCTACAAAACCTGCTACGATAAGGGGAGATCGCGCATTACGACTGCACCTAAAACGACCTCATCTATTCGGGTGATCCCTATTCCAAAGCAACTTGTTCCAATTTTGAAGCAACTCAAAAAGCGATGTGAAAGTCAATACGTCATATCCGAAAACGGCACGTATATTTCAATTCGATCATATCAGCGGA
>CAYULZ010000105.1:0-5884 GCA_964445865.1 uncultured Lachnospiraceae bacterium
AGCAAGCCCCTCCCCTACCTCAAATTTGATTGTTTCATCCGTAGCCGCAAGGTTTGTTTTTACAATTTCGGATAATATTGGGGTTCTATCCCTGGTGCATATCGTTACAAAATATGCACCTGTGCAACTATAATCAAAATTCTTTAATCTTGTCGATTTTCTCTTTGGTAATTCCTTTTCTTTATCCATATCCATCACCCACACTCATTATAACACAAAATCGGCAGAGGAACAAGGCCGCTGCCGATTTTTTTGATTTTTCTGTTTTATCCCATCTGCTTTTCCCACTGCTCGCGGACGGCGCGCAGGATGATCTTCTCGGCCTCGTCGATGTTCGAAGCCTCCAGGCTGCACCCCGACGCGCGCTTATGTCCGCCGCCGCCAAAGAGGGCGCATACGGCCGACACGTCAAACTCGCCCGCCGAGCGCATCGACACGCGGAACGTGCCCGTCTGCTCAGGCTGCTTGATCGCAAACGCGACCTCGACGCCGCGCACCGAGCGCGGAACGTCGATCACCGTCTCGAGATGCTCGTCCGAGAGTGCGAGCGAAAATTTCGAGGAATACGGAATCGTGGTCGAGGCAAACAGGCCTCCGTCGTGCACAAGCAAGCGGCGCGCCGCCTCGCCCTCGGCTTTGATCTGCTTCGGCGATTTGGCCTCGTACAGATTGCGACTGATCACGTCGCCCGCCACGCCTGCCTCAAGCAGCTCGGCGGCAATACAAAAGGTCTTGGGCGTCACGTTGGCAAAGCGGAAGCTACCCGTATCCGAGCAGATCGCCGCATAGACCGCTTCCAACACGCGGTGTGGGATCTCGGCAATCATGCCGCGCTCGCATAGACGCTCGGCAAGCTCGTAAATAATCTCGCCCGTGGCCGAGGCCTGTGGGTCAATGTAGTAATCGGCATAGGGACGACCGACACTGTGGTGATCGATCATCAGGTCGATGTCACGGCGCAATCTTTCAAACAGCGCGCCCATCTGTTCGGGCGAGGCCGTATCCACGCTGATCACGCGCTCGTGATCCAAGCCCATCTCCTCGTCGAGCAGCACGCTTCCCTGCGCGTACTCGGAAAGGAAGCGCAAGCGCTCGGGCACCTCGTCCACGCAAGCACACATCGCGGGGATCCCCATCGCGCCGAGCAGGTCGCGCAGAGCAAACGCCGAGCCGATGCCGTCACCGTCAGGACGCGCGTGAAATACGATCAGCGTATTGCGCTTGACGGCCAAACGGTCGCAGAGCGCATCCATCGTCAAGCTCTGATAGGTCATCATTCTTCCTCGCCCTCTTCCTCGGAAAATTCAATGCTCTCAAGCAGCTTCGAAATATGCGCACCGTGCGCGATCGAATGATCCTCGTAGAAGCTCAGCTCGGGCGTCATGCGCAGATTCAAGCGCTGCGCCAGCTCGCGACGGATAAAGCCCGCCGAGGACTTGAGTCCCTTGGCGACCTCCTTCTTGTCACCCATGAGAGCGGAATAATATACCTTGGCATACTTCAAGTCGCCCGTCACGTCCACCGCCGTGATGCTGATGAACGCATCGCGCACGCGCGGATCCTTCAGCTCGCGCATGACCTGCGCCAGCTCCTTTTGCATCTCGTCGTTGATTCTGCCACGTCTGTAATTTGCCATATCGTTATCCTTTTCTTTGAAACGTATTCTACATAAATAGTATAACATCTTTTTTCCTTGAAATCAAGAGGAAGTTTGTCTTTTTGCGCGGTTTTGAAAAAATACGTCTTTTTTCCAAAAACCTATTGACAAATAAAAGCATATGCTGTATTATTGTATTAGTACAATAATACAAAAAAGAGGAGGTGGCTACATGCCTTGGCAATTCAATCACACGGAAGCCGTGTTTCTGCAGATTGCCAATCGCTTACAACGCGAAATTCTCAGTGGGAAATACGCGCCTGACGAGCAGCTTCCCACGGTACGGCAGCTCGCCGCCGAGGCGGCGGTCAATCCGAACACCGTCCAAAAGGCTCTTTCGCATCTGGAGGACGAGGGACTGTTGTACACCAAGGGCACGCTCGGACGCTTCGTAACCCCTGACCTCGACGTTATCGAGCGTGCAAGAGAGCATATGCGACGGGAAACGGTGCGAAGCTGGCTCTCCCAGCTACACGAGCTGAACATTTCCACAGAAGAACTGATCCACTATATCAGGGAGGAGGACAAACTTTTATGAACACACCCGTATTGACTTGCACACAGCTTTGCAAGCGCTACAAAACAGGACACATGATCTTGGATCACTTTTCATATTCCCTGCCTGCCGGCAAGATCATCGGTCTGCTCGGTCCGAACGGTTGCGGCAAGACCACGCTGATGAAGCTGATCGCGGGACTTCTTGTGCCCGATTTCGGAGAGATCGAGATCTGCGGTCAGCCGCGAAGCGAGCAGAGCAACGCGCTGATCTCCTATCTGCCCGAGCGCACCTATTTCACCTCAAGCATGAGGGTCGAAGAGCTGATCGCATTTTTTAAGGACTTTTACACCGATTTCGACGAGGAGATTGCCAAAAAAATGCTTGCCGATCTCGGCATTGATCCCAGAGCCAATCTCAAAACACTATCCAAGGGAACCAAGGAAAAGGTTCAGCTGATCATGGTCATGGCACGGCGCGCGAAGCTCTATTTGCTCGACGAGCCAATTGCGGGCGTTGACCCCGCCGCGCGCGATTACATTCTGCAAACCATCATCGGCAGCTACAACCCCGAAGCCACCGTGCTCATCACAACACACTTGATCCATGACATCGAGCCGATTCTCGAGGAGTTTCTATTCATGGGCTTCGGCGGCCAGATTTTGCTTGCGGGCGTAGCGGACAATATCCGTGCCGAATACGGCAAGTCGCTCGACGAGTTGTTCAGGGAGGTATTCAGATGTTCGGTAAATTATTAAAATACGATTTCAAATCGATCGGACGGTTCTTTTGGATCATTGAAGCCACCATGCTTGGCCTCTCCCTCGTCGCTACGGTGGTGCTGCGCATCGTCATTCTTGGCTTTTTGCCAGAAAACGAAGAGACGCTGCTCCCCATATTAGCCATTTTCGGCGTACTCTTTTTGTGGCTCTATCTTGTAGCGCTCATTCTCTCGTTCGCGGGTATCGATATCATGCTTTTGGTTCGGTTTTATAAAAATTTCTTCACCGATGAGGGCTATCTTACCTTTACGCTCCCCGTCACCCGCCGGCAGCTTTTCTTCTCTAAGTTTATAACCGGTATGCTCTTCATCCTCCTACACGGCGCGCTTTTCGTGATTTGTCTGGCCATTGTGCTGTTTTTGGGCATTCCCAGCGCAGCCCTCGGCGGAGAAACATTCTTTTCGATCTTCTTTACGTGGGTCGGATCGCTCTGGGATCAGATCGGCATTTGGCTTCCTATTTATGTACTGGAAGCGATCCTCGCCCTCATCTGTATAACCGCTTTTTCGATCTCTATGTACTACTGCTGCTTTACCCTCGGTGCGGTAATAGCAAAAAAGGCAAAGGTCGTTGCCGCCATCGGTATTTATTATGCTATAAACACCGCGCTTTCTTTGATCGGCAGTTTCTTTGGTACGTTCGGGCTCTCCGGTATCCTGACGGGACTACCCTCGGTGCTCTATTACGCAACACCCGATACGGCATACGCCACCTATGCGTTGCTCATTCTGCTCGTGTGCGCGCTCATAGCAACCATCTCGACCACGCTGTATTGCTTTGCCGTCGGCAAGCTGGAGCGTAAGCTCAATTTGGCATAAAGGAGGAACGATCATGAAAAATAACGTAATCATTCGCATATCCTGCCTTTTGCTCTGCCTTTGTCTAACCGTTCCCCTCTTCTGTCTCCCCCTTTCCGCTACGCCCAAGGCCGACGACGCCAACGACAGCTACAACGATACGTACGGTGACGGAGAAACGAAGAAAAAAGAACCCACTTACGTCGATTGGCAAATTTCCGAAAAGGGAGATTCTCTCACGGCGAACGGCTGCACCTATTATCTGTTTGACCCTCCGTCTCACTTTTACTGCGACGCCGATACGGTCTATCAGTCGGTCGACACGGTCACGATCCCCTATCTATCAACGGAAGACTATGACTGTGAGAGTGCCATTTACGCCACGCAAGCCGATGCCAAGATCGTTTGGCTCGATGTCTACGGTACGGAATATTACTACGCGACCGAAAATCAGCTCGAAAAACTTCGCGATTACGCGAGCGGCGTCACGACCGCTTTCCGCCTGGCACAAGGAACAAAATACGCATCGCTATCCAAGGAACGCGTCAACGAGATGTTTCAGCAATCCAGCGCGAGCAACGCCACGCGTGTAGAAGCAAACGTGCAAGCCCTGCAAGATCTTCCCTGCTTTGAGCTGATCGCCCGTGAGGAAACCGGAACCTTTTCCTATGTCCGCGGAACGATCTATCAATTCGAAAACGGCGACTATTATTTTGTCGACCACAAAACGCTTGACAACACCCACTTTGATGCCAATGGCAATTTCTCCTATCGCAGCGGAACCGTCTCGCTCACCCTGCTTTCGGGCCAAGCGCCGATCGCGCTACGCGAAGCCAAGGAAAACCTTGTGGAGCACGACACGGTCCGGACGTATGAGGACGAGGGCTACGTTGAGGAGGACGTGATCATCTTTTGGATCTTCTTTATCCTCATCGGCTTTTTGCTTCCCCTTCCCCTTTTGATCGTCGGGCTTATCCTTCCCCATTCGCAAAAGCGCGGATACCCGAAATACTGGTACCGCCTCTCCATTGCCGCGGGTGTATGGATCGTCCTCTCGATCGTCATCACGGTCATTCTGCTCGCCGTACAGTAATAAACGTAACAAAAAAAGCCATGGCAAGCAAGGCTTGCCATGGCGATTTTTTTCGTTTACTGTGCCGCGTCAACGATTGCGGTAAACTTCTTGGCAACGAGCGATGCGCCGCCGATCAGACCGCCGTCTACGTTCGGCTTTGCGAGCAGCTCGGCTGCGTTTGCGTCGTTCATCGAGCCGCCGTACTGAATGGTGACCGTCTCGGCCACGTCTGCACCGTACATATCGGCAAGCACCTTGCGGATCTCGCCACAGGTCTCCTCGGCCTGCTCGGGCGTTGCCGTCAGACCCGTGCCGATCGCCCAAACGGGCTCGTACGCGATGATGACGTTCTTGAGCGCCTCGGCATCCACGTCAGCCAGGTCGAGCTTCGTCTGCATCGCAACGATCTCGTTCGTGATGCCTGCGAGTCTCTGCTCCTTAACCTCGCCAAGGCAAAGAATAACCTTCATGCCTGCGGCAAGTGCGGCCTTGGTGCGGAGGTTGACCGTCGTATCGGTTTCGCCGAAGTACTGGCGTCTCTCGCTGTGGCCTATGATGACGTATTCCACGCCGATCGCGCGAAGCATCTTGGCGGAAACCTCGCCGGTGAATGCGCCCTTCTCCTCGTAGTGTACATTCTCTGCACCGATCTTGATATTAGAGCCCTTAGCAGCCTCCATAGCGGCAGAGATGGTTACGTAAGGAGCGCAGAAGATGATGTCGCAGTTATCCTTGCCTGCAACCATCGGCTTGATCTCATTGATAAATGCAGTAGCCTCGTCGGGCGTGAAATTCATTTTCCAGTTGCCGGCGATAACCGTTCTTCTCTTTGCAGGATTCATGATACATACCTCGTTTTTCTTTTTTATTCGTCATAGTGACACCGCCAAAGCATCGTTTCCTTGGCGGTGTCAAATTATTTCAAAAATTACTTATCGAGCAGGCAGGAGATACCGGGAAGATTCTTGCCCTCGAGGAACTCGAGAGATGCACCGCCGCCGGTAGAAATGTGGGTCATCTTGTCTGCATAACCCAGCTTCTCAACGGCTGCTGCGGAATCACCGCCGCCGATGATGG
>CAYULZ010000106.1:0-5814 GCA_964445865.1 uncultured Lachnospiraceae bacterium
GGATACTGTCATACCCTCGGCTCGTAACGCTCGCCGTACGCGTTGCAGAATACTCGGAAGCTTCCTTCCTTTGACTGCACCCTCCGCGGTCCATTTGACGACTTGTTTTTCACCCAACTCTCAGCGCCGTGGGCTCTCTGTGGAAGCATCATCGCCGTTATCTCCGCATCAACGGTTTATGATGGTTACAGTTTAACACACATTCAAACACTTGTCAAGAGTTTTTTTGTTTTTTCTTTCGAGACTGAGACACAAAAAAATCCGAAAGCGAGTGCTTTCGGATTTTTGGCTGGGATAGTTAGACTCGAACCAACGAAATGCAAGAGTCAAAGTCTTGTGCCTTCACCAACTTGGCTATATCCCAATCTTGTGCGGTCATCGTACCGCAACGGTTATTATACCACATTTTTTATAGAGTGTCAAGTTGTTTTTGATTTTTCCTTTTTCACTTTTCGCTTTTTCCTTTCCAAAATTCGACTGGAATTTTGGCAGGCTCTTGACATTTCCCCCGCGCTATGCTACAATATCCTTATCCATGACCGAGCGATAAACGGCGTGCACACGGCGCCATTTCAAGTAGGGAAAGTACGGTGAAAATCCGTCGCAGCAGCCACTGCCGTCATAAAGGAGTACCACCTTTTGAGTCGGAAGGCCTACCGTTCGGGAGTTGGTAGTCATTCCTCGGGTAATGGAAGGAAGAAACCAACGCGCGATGCTTTTTTTCGTGCGCCGATTTTTTGCCTTTCCTTTGTGAAAGGCTTTTCTTTTTTATCTTTTTATCTTATCGGGAATGTCTCAAATTTTTTTAAATTAAAAAAAGGAGACAAACACATGAAACACCAAAAATTCACACACCTGCTCTCGCTCTTGCTCGCGATCATGCTCGTCGGTATTCTTTTCGTCGGCTGTCAGCAAGATGAAAAGAGCGAAAAGGGATTTTGCACGATCGTCCTTGAGGGCGAGCCTACTACCGAATACGTCGTCAACCTCGACAAGGTCACGGGCACGAACGGCCTTCTTGCCGTTCTGGAATACCTCAAGACCGAGGAGGGGCTCGTCTACGTAGAAAGCGCAGGATTTCTGACCGAGGTCGGCGAGGTCAAGCAGGACGCCGCCGCGGGCAAGTACGTTTATATCTGGACGTCGGTCGAAAAGGACTTTGACGTCTCGCAGTACGCAAGCACAAAAACCTACGGCGACAAAACGCTGACAAGCGCGGGTGTCGGCGCAGCCGACATGACTGTGACTGACGGTGCCGTCATCTACATCGGTCTGTATTCGTGGTCGTGAAAGACCGCATGACGGCGAGGCGGACGATACACCACGTGGTACTCGTGGGTATACTGACCGCCACCATCGAATGCGCAAAGCTCGTACTATCCTTTCTGCCGAACGTCGAGATCGTCACGCTCCTATGTGCCCTGTACGGCTACGTATTCGGCGTGTGGGGGGTACTCTCGACCGTCATATTCGTCACGATCGAGCCGCTAATCTGGGGAATTGGTTCTTGGATCATTTCCTACTATATGTATTGGCCGCTCATTGCTCTCGTCTTTTGGCTACTCGGCGGCATGCACGTCAGAAACCGTGTGATTCTGACCGCGACGGCGCTCGCCTTGACGCTGTGGTTCGGCGTGCTTACGGCGCTCGTCGACGTGGGGCTGTTTTCGGGCTCGTACGATCGCTTTTTCTACCGCTTCGGTATCTATTACGTGCGTGGCATCGTGTTTTACGCGATCCAGCTTGCCTGTAACGCCGTCACCTTTCCCCTGCTCTTTCGGCCGCTTGCCGATCTGCTCAAGCAGTTAAGGTGGCGAAGCTGATGAAAAGGCCTTCTCCCCGCGGGGAGAAGGCCTTTTTGTATCTTATGGAAACTTTCATTCTCCCGCAAACAACGGCGTCGAGAGATAGCGGTCGCCCGTATCGGGCAGAAGCACGACGATCGTCTTGCCTGCGTTCTCCTTGCGCTTGGCCAGTTCAAGAGCTGCCCACATGGCCGCGCCCGACGAAATTCCAACGAGCACGCCCTCGCAACGACCGATCGCGCGCGCCGTTTCATACGCGTCGTCCTCGGTCACCGTCACGACCTCGTCGTAAACGGTCGTGTCCAGCACCTCGGGCACAAAGCCCGCGCCAATGCCCTGCAGGCCGTGTGCGCCCGCTTTACCGCCCGAAAGGACTGCCGAGCCCTTCGGCTCGACGGCTACGATCTGCACGCTTGGCTTTTTCTCCTTCAAATAGCGTCCGACACCCGTCAAGGTACCGCCCGTACCAACGCCCGCGACGAAAATATCAACGTCTCCGTCGGTATCTCGAAGGATCTCGGGCCCCGTCGTCGCGTAGTGCGCGGCAGGATTGGCAGGATTGACGAACTGCCCGGCTATGATCGCGTTCGGGATCGACGCCGCGAGGCTCTCGGCCTTGGCAATGGCACCTGACATGCCGAGCTTACCGTCGCTGAGCACAAGCTCCGCGCCGTAAGCACGCATGAGATTGCGGCGCTCGACCGACATGGTATCGGGCATGACGATCATCACGCGGTACCCGCGTGCGGCCGCCACGGCGGCAAGGCCAATGCCCGTATTGCCCGAGGTCGGCTCAATGATGACCGAGTTGGCCGTAAGCTTGCCCGCGCGCTCCGCATCGTCCAGCATCGCACGGGCCACGCGATCCTTCACGCTTCCCGCGGGATTGAGATATTCAAGCTTGGCAAGCACGCGAGCATGCGCGCCATAGCGCGCCGCCATGCGACTGACCTCCAAGAGCGGGGTGTTTCCGATCAATGCATCGGCAGAGGAATATATCTTTGCCATGGTTTGTCACCTTTCTGTTTCT
This sequence comes from uncultured Lachnospiraceae bacterium, assembly GCA_964445865.1. Taxonomy (GTDB): domain Bacteria; phylum Bacillota; class Clostridia; order Oscillospirales; family CAG-272; genus HGM12713. The sequence goes on from CAYULZ010000106.1 coordinate 2,836, forward strand.
TCTTTCCTTTACTATACTACAACGCGCCAAAAAAGTCAAGACGAACTTAAAAAATCCTCCCCTTTCCCGCCCCAAAGCTCCTTGACGAGCAAGGCAGCGGCGGGAGCGATCAGCATGCCGAAAATACCGAATAGCTCCCAGCCTATGAACATAAAAAGAAGCGTCACAAAGGGGTGCAGGCCGAGGCTGCCGCCTACGATATGCGGCTCGGCCACCTGCCGTACGATGGTAATCACGCCGTAAAGAATCAAAAGTCCGAGCCCATGTGAATATTCTCCGAATAATAGGGCAACAATGGCCCACGGAACGAGCACCGTGCCCGCCCCGAACACGGGAAGCAGGTCGACCGCCGCTACCGCGAGGGCGATCAGCAAAGCGTAGGGCTGACGCAACATCCACAATCCAATCAATACTTCAAAAAAGGTCAGAAGGAAAAGAAGCAGATAAGCGCGCAGATAACGGCGAACGGCTTTTCCCGTTCCCGCACGAAGCCGCTCGAGCCGCTCACGCGTCGGCGGTGTACAAAGCGAGAGCAAGCGCTCGCAAAGCGGGCCGTAGTCGGCGCTGAGGTAAAACGTAGCCATCACGCTAACCACTACGCCGACGAAAAAATGCGGAGTAGCGCGGAGCATGCGCCCGATGGCCGCGCTGCACGACGCACCGATCTGTGCGAGCGCATCGCGCAGCAGATCAGAGATCATACGTCCAACGGCGTGCTCCGAGTTGGGAGATCGGAGCATTTTCGTCAGCGTGCCGACGAGCGGAAGTCGCGAAAGCCGCTCCATACAGGTATCCCAAATGCGTCCGAGCGCCCCCGCAACGCCGTCCTCACTTCCCTCCCAGCGTATGAGCAGCTCCTGCACCTCCTCGCCGATGCGGATCGCACCGTACAGCAACAAGCCGCCGAGCAGGGTGATCAACAACAGCACATAAATCACGGCACAAAGCCTTTGCGGTAGATGGCAAAGCCGTGCCGTCCGCACCGAGAGCGGATACACCACCGCCGCCACCGCCCACGCGATCCCGAACACGATCAGCACGCCCGAAGCGTAGCGCAGGATCAGATATCCCAAAAGCAGAACGAGCGCAAGACAAATCCATCGAGCCGCGCGTCCCTGCCAATCGTCCTTTTTCGTCATTCTTCCCCTTCTTCCTTGCCTTTTTTCGATATTCTTTGTTTGATAGTATGCGCCCGCGCCCTCCTTTTATTTCGGTTTGCGAAAATTCCTTGACAAAAACATGCTTGTCTGTTACAATATATACAGTGTATGAAATTTTTTGGAACGGCACACACGTGGCCGTTCGGAACGGAGTCGCTATGAAAAAATTGCTTGCCCTTCTTTTGGTGCTCTCCATGCTGACGGCGCTCCTCGTTGCTTGTAACGAAGATCCTGCTCCGCCCGCCAATGAGCCCATAGATACGACACCGCAAAATGCGGTCAAATACGAGGACATCGACCTTTCCGAGGTCGTGAATTTTGATCCGGTATCGGTCAGCGATACGCCCACCGATTACGTGCTTCTCGACGTGGCCAATTACGGTAAGATTCTCATTCGTCTGTATCCCGATGTTGCGCCCGAGACGGTACAAAATTTCAAGGCCTTGGTCTCCCAGGGCTTTTATGACGGGCTGATCTTCCACCGCGTGATCGAAAACTTCATGATCCAGGGCGGTGACCCCAAGGGCGACGGCACCGGCGGCTCGACACAGAACATCACGGGGGAATTCAAGAACAACGGCTTTGAAAACAACCTCAAGCACACGCGCGGTGTCGTTTCGATGGCACGTCAGGCCAACGACATGAACTCCGCCTCCTCGCAGTTCTTTATCTGCCACCAGAATTTCACGTCCGGCAACGGCGATTACGCCGCGTTTGGTTACGTGGTATACGGTATGAACGTGGTGGATCGGATTGCCAAGGTCTCCACGGACAGCAACGATAAGCCGAAAACGAACGTCATAATCACCTCGGCCAAGTTTGCCAATGTTCCCGCCGAGGCCATGGTGGACCCGCTTGATCTGCTCACCGCTTCGGCTGAAGCAACCGATTACGTGCTGCTTGATATCCAAGATTACGGAAAGATCCTCATTCACCTCTACCCCGACGAAGCCCCCGAGACGGTGCAGAACTTCAAGGATCTCGTTGCCGCAGGCTTCTACGACGGGCTGACCTTCCACCGCGTGATCCGCGGCTTTATGATCCAGGGCGGCGATCCCAAGGGAGACGGCACGGGCGGCTCGGAAACGGCCATTAAGGGTGAATTCGAAAGCAACGGCGTGGAAAACCGTATTTCGCATGTGCGCGGTGTCGTTTCGATGGCGCGCCTTGTCAACAATCCCGACAACGAGGACAGCATGAATTCGGCCACCTCGCAGTTCTTCATCTGTCAAGGTGCCAACGACAATCTTTCCCATCTGGACGGAGATTACGCCGCATTCGGCTACGTATTGGAGGGTATGAGCGTCGTGGATGCGATCGCAAACGTCAGCGTAGACATCAACAACAAGCCTCGCACGACTGTTCGCATCACCTCGGCAAAATTCGTAGTCGTCTCGGAGGGAGCGTACGACGATCCGATCGCCGATGCGCTTGCTCCCGAGGAAACTCCCGCAGAATAACAAACACATCAAACAAATGAAAGCCGCCGAAGGAACGAAATTCCTTCGGCGGTTGTTTTTGTTTGTTTTTTACCTTCTGTCAGCAGCAAATTTTTATGTTCCTTTTTCTTCCCGCACGTCCGCTTTTTCTTTGTTTGCCGCCAGCATCAAAGAAAAAAGCTTGGCAAAAAAGATCCCGCGATAGGGAGTTTCGCGCTTTGCGATGCGCGACGAGAGACGCTGTCTCTCGACTCTGCAAGCCTTTGAAAAGGCTTGCGCGAAATTTTCAATAGGCTACGACACGTAGCCGTGCCGGTTAATGCAAAAAGCGATCGGCATAAGTCGTCGCCAAAACGTCACATCTCTCGTTATACGCGTGT
>CAYULZ010000107.1:0-5736 GCA_964445865.1 uncultured Lachnospiraceae bacterium
GCTTCGCCGCTATATGATGACCATTGCCGAGAGGGTGGCAAAGGATAAGGGATGCGCGGCATTGATTACGGGCGAGAGTCTCGGTCAGGTAGCATCGCAGACCATGCAGGCACTGGGCGTGACCGATGCGGCAGTGAATATGCCTGTGTTCCGTCCGTGTATCGGATTGGATAAGGAGGAGATCGTGACCATCGCACGAAAGATCGGTACATTTGATACGTCGATTCAGCCCTATGAGGATTGCTGTACCGTGTTTACTCCCAGACATCCCAGAACCAAGCCCGAACTAGAAAAGGTGCTGGCGCAGGAAAATAAGCTGGATTTCCACGCCCTGGTGGAGGATGCGTTATCGACCCTTTATACAGTGCATATTACCCCCGAATATTGATAGATTTTCTTGAAAATTCCGAAAAAATAAAAAAATTTATTTTTTCGGAATTTTTTTCGAAAACCTCTTGCATTTCAAAAAAGAATGTGATATAATAATAAAGCTGTCAGGCAGACGGCCCGTTGGTCAAGCGGCTAAGACGCTAGCCTCTCACGCTGGAAACATGGGTTCGATTCCCGTACGGGTCACCAAAAAAAGAACACAGGACATCGTCCTGTGTTCTTTTTTGCGTTACTTTTTCGCTTTCTCAATCAATCCTCGAACCTTCTCTATCCACGTATCGGTATCCACGCTGTCACGCATGGGGACGGCGAGCGTTTCGAGCTCGCCGTATTCGATAACAAGACGCTCGGCCGTCGTCGGGACACTTTTCTTTCCAACGGCAATCCTTTTCTTTTCGCGAACGAGTGCGATATTTCGAATTTCGGTATAGGGAATCTGCATGTCCAGCGACTCGATCTCCTCGGAGACGAGCGAGACGGTCCGAGAGACGATTCCAAGCGCCTCCTCCGTCGGGTAGAGAATGGCCTTTGTATACCACGTGGAACGCAGATGGCTCTTGCGATCTCGGCGCAGCAGCGCCCCCTCGCGATATTCGTAGCCGTCGGTATAGACGGGCGCGGGTGTGCCGAGAAGCTCCTTTTGGCGGCCGTTTTTCTCGAACCATTCGGCACAGAGGTCTTGGGTACGATCCGTCAGATAACGATCGAGATCGCCCTCGCCTGCCGTCGTGACCGAGTGAAAGACCAAGAGGGCAATGCCTGCGGGCAACACGAAGAAAAATTGATAGTAGCTGATCCAGCTGTAGCCGAACAGGAACAGAACCACAGAGACGACGATCGCGCCGACCGACACAAACAGCAGAAGCTCTCCTCGCTTAAAATAATTGCGATGCTTGATAAAGACTTTGCTTTCTTTCATATTGACACTCCTAGACATGATAACATTTTCTGCATTTTTGCTTATCTATTTTTATAGACACCGATCCGACGAAAAGGTTGGGTATTTTTCGTGAATTTTGCAACATTGACAAAAAATGGAGCAAATACTGCTTCTGCTATTATCATAGCACACGTGCTTGCGCGTGTCAATCAACCGTTTGTGGAAAGCTTGTCGCGCGTTGGTTGAGAGGGCATCAAAAAAATATTGACAACCCCTTTTTTGCATGCTATAATAAAACCATCACTTACCAAAGAAAAGGAGAACGATCATGAAAAAGCTTGCCGCGCATATTTTGCTCGTCTGTATTCTCGTGCTGCCGCTCTTTGTGCTGGCCTCCTGCGATGATACGGCTACGCCGCCCGCCGAGACCCAGCCCGTGGTCATCACGCCCTCGGGGAACGACACGCCCTCGACGCCGAGCGATTCCGAAACGCCCGAGACGCCAAGTAACCCCGAAACGCCGAGCGAGCCCGAGACGCCCGCCGCGCCCAACGAGATCAAGAACATCATTCTGATCATCGGCGACGGTATGGGGCTTGACCATATTGCTGCGGGACAGCTGATGTACGGCGAGACCTACGGCTTTACGCAGTGGCAGTATACGCTTGCCAATACCGATTCGGTGGACAGTGCAGGCATGGTAGACCAGTCGGGCAGCACCACGATCACGACCGACTCGGCGGCCGCCGGAACGGCGCTTGCTACGGGTAAGCTGACGACGAACTATTCGATTGGTCGGGATCACACAGGTGCGAATCTGACCACCATTCTCGATGTGGCCAAGAGCCTGAACAAATCGACGGGCGTACTGACCACCGACGTGCTGCACGGCGCGACTCCCTCGGCCTTTTCAGCGCATGCCGAGACCCGTTACGAGACGGGCGACATCGTGGTTACGCAGATGACCTCGAATGTCGATTTGATGGCGGGACATATCGACGCGGCCTATACCCGACAGAAAAACACCATCATTGCGAACGGCTACGCCTATTGCGACGATTTTTCAAAGGTGGACGAGACGATGACCTCCGCCAAGGCCTGGTGGCAGTTGGACATCGGTGGCGACAACTCGGTGGCCACGTCCGCGACGGTATCGTTGAAATCGGCGGCTGTAAAGGCACTCGATTTTCTGGATCGCGACGAGGACGGCTTTGCGCTGATGATCGAGCAGGCACACGTCGATAAATTTGCCCATGCGAACGAATTTCGCAACACGGCATGGGCGGTTCAGAGTCTGAACAATACGGTCGAGGCCATTCTTGCATGGCTCGGTGACCGCACGGATACGGCGATTGTCATTACGTCCGACCACGAGACGGGCGGTCTGAGCGTCAGCCTTGAGAACCGCTATAACGACTTGGTCCGTTCGTCGGCCAGAAACGAGGACGGCAGTCGTAGGACGGTTTACTATAACTTCTCGTCCACGGGTCACACGAATGCCAAGGTTGGCGTGTTCGTATACGGTGTAGACGCCGATTTCTCGAAGCTCAGCTATTATGGCGCACACCACACCATCAAGAATACCGACGTTTATCGTCTGCTGGAGGACATTCTAAAGCATCCGGTGGAATACGGCAAACGCGCCGCGTGAGCCGGCTTAGCCCAAAACCAAAAAGGAGATTTGTTATGAAAAACATTCATTTATTAGGGAAAAAGATCCTCGTCGACAAGTGTCCTCTGCTCGTTGACTATCAGCCGGACGATCGCTGGCGTGAGCTTTGGATGCCCAAAACGGGAGATTGGACGGTAGAGGACGGTTGCTTCATCGGCACGGAAACGGGAAATATGGGTGGCATTTTGCTCTACAAGGAGTATTTTAAGAAGAACGTTATGCTTTCCTTCACCGTATCTACGGTGCTTCCCGCGACGCGCGATCTCAACGCCGTATTTTGCGCCAAATGGGACGAGACCACCGATTATCTCGGTGACTCCTATGTCTGTGGCGTAAACGGCTGGTACGAAAACAAGAGCGGTCTGGAGCGAAACGCGGGCTACGGCTCGAATCTTTATTCCACGACCTCGGCGTACCGATACGTGCCGGGCACGGAGCTGAGAATGACCTGCGGTGCGATCGACGGCCACAGCTTTATGGTCGTTGACGACGTTCTCGTTTCCGAGATGATCGACCCCCAACCCATCAAGGACGGGCACGTTGGCTTCTCGGCTTACTGCACCAAGCTGCGGATTAAGGATATTCAGATCCACGAGATCTGCTGGGAGGAATTTATCCAGTCCTACGAGCCGGAATTTTAACCTAAGGAACATAAAAAGCATCACCCCGACGATCGTCAGGGTGATGCTTTTTTAGCAAGGGCGTTATCTTACAGCGACAAAGCCTTGCCGTTTGACGCATACATCTTAAGGATCAGGCGGACAACGCGGCTGCCCTCGTCGAAATCGAGCGCAAAATGTCTGCCGCTTTGCACGCAGTCGTAAAAATCGTGAATGAGCATAAAATGCCCCGTGCCCCATTCGGCCTTGCCGACCGCCGCCTGCGCCGCTTCGAGGGGGATCTGCTCGCCGTTGACCGATACGGTATTACCCGAGATCAGTACGGTGTCCTTTCCCTCGTGGAGCATGATGTTGACAGGGAAGTTGGCCTTTGCCGCATTGGTGGCGTGAATGATAAAGTTTCCGCCGCTCGCAAGACCGAAGATGCCGTAGGCCGAGTCCTCAACCTCAATCACATCCTCGAGCGAATCGTTGGAGATATGCGCCTTGACCGTCTCGGGGTAACCGCAAAACCATTGCAGCAGGTCGAGCGTGTGGAGCGCCTGATTGATCATGACGCCGCCGCCCTCGGTTGCCCACTTGCCGCGCCATTCGCCCGCGTCGTAATACTTACGGTCGCGAGCCCAAAGGAGCGTGCCCGTTGCCGCCGTGATCTTGCGACCCTCGAAGAAGCTTTTGGCGTAGCGGGTTGCCGCGTTGTAGCGGTTCTGATGGCAGACGCCGAGCGTGGCCGAGGAGGCCTTGGCGGCCGCCTCAAGCGTGGCGAGCTGCTCCTCGCTGATGGCGAGGGGCTTTTCGCAAAGCACGTGAATATGGCGCTTCAGCGCCTCGCAGCACATCGGCGTGTGCAGATGGTGGGGGGTACATACGTGGACGGCGTCCAGTGCCGCCTCGTCCAGCATTTGCACGTAGTCGGTATACACGTCGGCATCAAGACCGAAGGCTTCTTTGGCTTGCTCGCAGCGTGCAGGCTCTATGTCACAAAGCGCAACGATGTCATGCTTGATCTTTTGAAGTGCGTGAATGTGGTTTTTGGAAATCGACCCAAGGCCGATGATTCCGATTCTCATGGGAGTGCCTCCTTGCGATCAGACGCCGCTGTATGCGGAGAAGCCGCCGTCTACGGGAATGACCGTGCCCGTCACGAAGCCGCTCGAGGCGTCGTCAGCGAGCCACAGAAGTGTGCCGATTAGATCGTCGACCTCACCGAACTTCTTCATCGGCGTGGCGGCGAGGATTTTGCCCGTTCTGGCCGTGGGATTGCCTTCGGCGTCAAAGAGCAGAGAACGGTTCTGATTGGTGACGAAGAAGCCGGGAGCGATGGCGTTGCAACGAATGTGACAGGGAGCGAAGTGCACGGCGAGCCACTGGGTAAAGTTGCTGATGCCTGCCTTGGCCGCACTATATGCGGGGATTTTCGTCAGAGGACGGTAGGCGTTCATGCTCGAAACGTTGATGATGTTACCGCCGGTCTGTACCATATCGGTCGCAAAGACCTGGGTGACGAGGAAGGCGGAGGTGATATTGAGGTCAAAGACGAAGCGCAGACCGCTCTCGTCGAGGGCGAAGAAGTCCTTCACACCCGTCAGATCAGGGGTCATCTGCTCGTTGTCGGTCGAGGCCTTCGGATTGTTACCGCCCGCACCGTTGATCAAAAAGTTAACGGCGCCCCACTTTTCGTTGATGGCAGCCTTGGCAGCCTCGATGCTGGCCTTGTCCAGGCAGTTGCAGGGGACGGCCAGGGCGTTCGCACCGATCTCCTCGGCAACGACCTTCACAGCGGCCTCGTTGATGTCGAGCAGGGCAACCTTGGCGCCGTTGGCAGCGAGAGCCTTGGCAAAGGCGGAGCAGAGCACGCCGCCTGCACCCGTTACGACGATGACCTTATCGGAAAGATTGACGGAAAACGGAGTATTCATAGTAATTCGTTCCTTTTCTTTTTATTTTACTTTTTGCGCGTCAGCTACGCTCTTTTTCAACGGCCTCGAACAGACCGTAGAGATAGGTTCCGCCGAGCGCGCGGTCAAACAGACCGTAGCCGGGCTTCGCATCCTCGCCCCAGATGTTTCTTCCGTGGTCGGGGCGCACGTAGCCGTCAAAGCCGCCCTTGACGAGCGATTTGACAATGGCGTAGATGTCCACGTCGCCGTTCTCGGTGATGTGGCCGTTCTCGT
>CAYULZ010000108.1:0-5694 GCA_964445865.1 uncultured Lachnospiraceae bacterium
TATGACCCTCTGCTTGTAAGGCAGATGCTCTCCCAACTGAGCTATGCTCCCATACGGCTGCATGCCTTTTCATCGGCACTCGCTCATTATACAAGAAAACTTTTCGTTTGTCAACACCTTTTTGAAAAATTTTTGAGTTTTTTTGAAAAAACAAATCAAGACGAAGCATGCGCGTCTGCCTTACGCGCATTACCTCGCCTTGATAGGAGAAAAGAAGAAAGGATCGTTGACGACGGATATCGTCTTGTCTGTATTATAGCAAATGTCGCTCGTCTTGTCAAGGGGGAGAAAGGAAAAAATTATAAAAAAATCAAAGTATTTTGTTTTGTTTTAAGAATCAGAACACAAGATATGGAAAAAGTCGTATGACGTACGACGAATAAGTCTTGCTTATAAAATGTCGTATCGGATTTCGTGCAAAATGTACAATTGCGGCAAAAACGCTCTTTTGAAGCAATCTCGATCGTATGGACCTTGGAAGGAGAGAGAACTGTTTCAAATCGCACGATCCGACAAGAAAACGGTCGGGAAATCTTTCCCGTGGGCGTCATGCGCGAAAAAACGACGAGAGTTGCCGCGATTCACCGTGAAGCGCCGAAAAAGACCGAAAGGTGCGGTTTTATTGCAAGTTTTTTTAAAAAATGGCACACGGCGACGGCAAGCTCGGATAGGAGCGCGATCGCGATCCTGTGCGGCTTATCTGCAAATTTCGAGTCGATGCGACCCAAAGAGAAAAGAGGGCGGCGAACGGAGTTTGGAAGGCTTTTTCTTCTAAATATAAATTTTTTGTTAAAAAGACGGTTTTGTGCGACTTGTATAGGCGTAGAAAAAAATGTCCTAAAATTGTTTGAATTGCACAAAAAAATGGGGTTGCCCCTCGGCGGCGCACGTTGACTGAAAAAACGGGGGAAAAACAGATCGGTGGTAAATTAAAATTACCTTTTGTGTTCAAATTTGGAAGATTGCACGAAAAGTGACGAAATTTTTGAAGGTGTCGGCGCGGTCGACGGGCTTTCGGCAAAAACGCCGTAAATAAAATTTACCTCGCCGCGCGCGATTTTTGTTCGCTTTTGCTAAAATGCCAAAAATGCATTGCTTCTGTGCTTCGGTCGAGGCGTCTTTTTTGCCGATCGCTCGCGCGCGCGTATATTTGTCCGTGCATAATGCGTGAGAAAATTAACTTGACTTTTTTTGGTTGGCTATGGTAAAATACATGCATGCGTCGAGCCCGCTTCGTGTGGGCTATCCCCGCGAGGATTCGCTCCTTTCCGACTGTCGGTGTTGCCGAGAGACGAAGGGTGTGAATCTAAATCTGTATAGCGTGCGTGCAAGCGTACGTTATGCGCATTACACCAAGATTGCAAGTGCAATCGGAACACAGGAGGAAAACATGAAGAAAACCAAGTTCCAACGCTTGTTGGCGTTCGTATTGGCGATGTGCTTTCTCGTTGGCGGCATGATGACTGTCAGTGCCGCTACCGAGAGTGGATCATCGATCACGGACGACACGATAGCGGACATCAAGGAACAACTCAACGCAATGACCTATGAAGAGTACCGTACAAAGTACCTTGATGCGTTGAGCCGTGCCGAAAGTGCCATCCTGATCCCGGGATATGATTATCTCGAGGATGAAAAGCTGACCACGGCTGACGTGGAGGTGAAGACGGATGAGAACGGCGATCCTTATGCGCTTTCAACGCCCTCTACCGGAACGGTTACTTGGAAGGTGGAGATCCCGAAGGCTGCCAAGTACAGCATTGTGATCGAGTACTATCCCGATCAGGCGAAGTCCGCTTCCATCGAGCGTATTCTCAAGATCAATGAAGCCATTCCTTTTGCCGAGGCGCGTTACGTAACGTTGCCGAAGATCTGGAAAAACGAATATGCTGTGGCAAAGGTGACCGACGATGAGCTTTCCGTTGATGCGCTTTACGACGCTGCTGTCGAGGCGGGCTTTGCTGCCGAGGAGCTGGCGAAAAACGCCAACGGCTATCTGGAGGTGACCATTCCCGACGTTTGGACGCAGGCGAAGAGCGATTTCGTTAATAAGTACACGGTGCGTTTCTTCACTACCGATATTGATAATAACGAGCTTCGTCCCAGCACGGTGCAGGCACCCGAGCTGCGCACCTATGAATTGCGCGATATCGATGGCTTCTACGCAGAATCCTTCGAGTTTGCTTTCGAGGCGGGCGAGCAGACGATCACCCTGGAGGCGGTCAACGAGCCCATGACCATTAAGAGCATTGCGCTTGTGCCGCATGAGAGCTACATCAGCTATGAGTCCTATTCCTCAAGCTTTGAGAATGAGGAGGTCGGTAAGGATTGGTTCTCCATTCAATCCGAATATACCGCTGCGACCTCCACGCAGACCGTTTACCCCATTGAGGACCGTACCGATGCGGCTACGCAGCCTGCCGACACCAACCGTACGGTGCTGAACACCATCGGCGGTGAGAAATGGCAGACCTCGGGACAATGGGTGCGTTACAGCTTCATGGTAGAGAGCAGCGGTATGTATAACATTGCTGCACGCTACCGTCAGAACGTGCTGGACGGTATGTACGTCAACCGTGCGCTTTACATATACAGCGACGGCATTGAAGAAGGTAAGAAGGGTTACTACGACGGTATTCCGTTCTACGAGGCCAGCGAGCTGCGCTTCAACTACAGCGCTGACTGGCAGACCACGCTGATGAACAACGGTGCCGTGGATGAAAACGGTAATCTTATCAATTATGAATTCTACTTTGAAAAGGGTGTTGTTTACACCATTGAAATGGAGGTCACCGTCGGCTCCATGGGCGATATCGTGCGCCGCGTGGAGGAAGCACTTGCTGCGATCAACGACGACTATCTTGCCATTTTAAAATTGACGGGCGCGTCTCCCGACGAGTTCCGTGATTACGGCTTCTCCCGTATCATGCCCGACACGTTGGTGGATATGATCCTGCAGTCCCGTGAGTTCTATGCCATCGCAGCAGAGCTGGCGGAGATCACGGGTGAAAAGAGCTCCAATGTTGCAACGCTTGAAAAGGTAGCGTGGTTGCTGGAGAGAATGGGTAGCGACGAGGACCAGATCGCTAAATATCTGGACCAGCTGAAGTCCTATATCGGTTCTCTCGGTACCTGGCTCGGCGATGCTAAAACGCAGCCCCTGCAGCTGGACTATCTTGCGATCCAGCCCGCTAAGACCGAGGCTCCTCAGGCAACTGCCGGATTTTGGGATTCCTTTGTGCACGAGATAAAGAGCTTCTTTATGTCCTTCTTCCGCAACTATAACCGTATGGGCGCGACCACTGAGGATGAAGAGGGCGAGCACGTGGTTGACGTGTGGCTTGCAACCGGTCGTGACCAGGCGCAGGTGCTCCGTAACCTGATCAACAACGATTTCACACCGAACAGCGAGCTGAAGACGACCGTAAACCTGCAATTGGTTGCGGGCGGCACGCTCCTGCCCTCCGTTCTGGCGGGCTCGGGTCCTGACGTGTATATCGGTGTAAGTGATGACAGCGTGATCAACTACGCGATCCGCGGCGCTTTGCTTCCTATTGAAAATATGCCGGGATTTGCGGATTTCGCACTTGCCTATGAGGTGGACGAAAACTTCAAAACGCTGTATGACGAGAACGGTCAGCCGATCGTGAACCCCAACGCCCAGTTCAACGAAGCGGCGATGCTGGTGCTTGGTATCGAGGATGCAGAGGGCGCCTTCCACTACTACGGCTTGCCCGAGACGCAGGGCTTTAACATGATGTTCGTCCGCACCGACGTTTTGGCAAACCTTAACATTGAGATTCCCAAGACGTGGGATGACGTTCTTGCGGCGGTGCCGACGCTTCAGGCAAACAACATGGCGATCGGTATGCACACCGACTATAAGAGCTTCCTATATCAAATGGGTGGCGAGCTCTTTGCCGATGACGGCATGCGTATCAATCTGGATTCCAATATGGGTCTTGAAGCGTTTGATACCATGTGCAGCTTCTTCACCATGTATTCCTTCCCGTATTCCTACGACTTTGCAAACCGCTTCCGTACCGGTGAGATGCCGATCGGCTTTGCCGGATACAACGGTACGTATAACCACCTCACGGTATTTGCGACCGAGATCAAGGGCTTGTGGAAATTCTACCCCCTGCCCGGCATCGTGCAGACTGATGCGGAGGGCGAAACGATTTATGACGAAAATGGCGACCCCGTGATCAACAATGTGTCGGTCTCCTCTGTTTCCGCTATCGTTATGATGGCAGGCTGCTCCAATGAAGAGGGCGCTTGGGAATTCATGAAGTGGCACTCCGGTGCGGATTTCCAGGTCACATACTCCAATGAGATGGTTGCGATCCTCGGTCCTTCCGCGAAGCACGCGACCGCAAACCTAAACGCGTTGCGTGAAATGCCATGGACCTCAGAGGAGTATGAGCAGATCGCTTATCAGTTTAATAACCTTGCTTCTATTCCCAACTACCCCGGCGCTTACATCATCGGACGTTATACCAACTTTGCTTTCCTTGCGGCGTATAACGACAACGCCAACCCCATTACCGAATTGCAGAGCTATATTACTACAATAAATAAAGAGATCACGCGTAAGCGTGAGGAGTTCGGTCTGGAAACGTTGGAGCTCGGACAAACACTGGCGGAGAAACGTCTCGTGCAGGTTCAAGAGGCTTATGAAGCCGATACCGATAAGATGAGCGATGCGGACAAGGCTCTTGCAGCAGAAGCCGTTTCGTTGTTAAGCGAGGGTATTAACAAGCAGAACGAGCAAACGTTGGCGGCAGCACGCGAAGCCTTCGCGGCGGTAAACGCCACGGCTTATGCCAACACCATCAAGGCGCTTGACAACGCAATTGCCGTTCTTGCCAAGTATTAAGCAATTTCCTTCATTGTTATGAATGCGTTATAAGGAGAAAATGCACATGTCGAATAAAAAAGCGGTTGTTCGTACTGATATGACACGCGCACAATGGACATGGAATGAGATGAAGAAAAACTGGGTGGGTTACGTCATGGTTGCCCCCTACATGCTGATCTTCACGCTCTTTACCGTCGTTCCCGTGCTCTTGTCTATCGTCATCAGCTTTACGGACTTTAACCTTTTGCAAATGCCGAACTTTGTATTTTTTGACAACTACATTCGGCTTTTCTTGGATGACGATATCTTCCTCATTGCCTGCAAGAACACGTTGATCTTTGCGATTATCGTGGGACCTGCGTCCTATTTGATGTCGCTGCTCGTTGCATGGTTCATCAACGAGCTGCCTCCCCGTATCAGAGCAGTCGTAACGCTGATCTTCTACGCCCCCTCCATTTCGGGTCAGGTGTACTTGATCTGGGGTACGCTGTTCTCGGGTGACTCCTACGGTTGGGTCAACGCAACGTTGCTTAATCTGGGATTGATCACAGAAGAAATCCAGTTCTTTAAGGATCCGGATTACATCATGCCCTTGTGTATCGTGGTCGCACTTTGGACCTCGCTTGGTACCTCGTTCCTATCCTTTATTGCGGGCTTGCAGGGTATCGATCGCTCCATGTACGAGGCGGGTGCCGTGGACGGCGTTCGAAACCGTTGGCAGGAGCTGTGGTACATCACGCTGCCCAACATGAAGCCGCAGCTGATGTTCGGCGCTATCATGGCGATTACATCGGCGTTCGGCTTTGGCGGCGTTGTTACCGCGCTTTGCGGCT
>CAYULZ010000109.1:0-5677 GCA_964445865.1 uncultured Lachnospiraceae bacterium
ATGTGCGTGTTGATGCCGTTGCGGAGTTACTCCAAACGGAAATCCTTGGTTCCCGTGTTGTAATGGACCAGACGGATATAGACCTCGGCGTGCTTTTTCAATAGGTCGACGCGGTCGATGATGCCCGTAAAGGTGACGCGGTATTGCTCGTCGTCCGAGACGAGCACCATGGGCGGCGGATTGCCGTCCTTGCCGTTCATGTTGAGCTCAAAAAAGGCGGGGCGAAAGCGGCTGTGCGCAAATTCCTCGGCCAGATTGTTTACGATCAGGAGCGAGAGCCGTTTGAGTCGGTCGCAAAGATGGCGCATGCGTCCCGTCGGCTTTTCCCCGTGGGGCAGAATGCCGTCGATGTAGGCGGATACGATCTGCTCGGTTCTCTCACGGAGCGCAGCGGCGTCGGGGAGTTTGCCGTCCTCGTCCTCGGTGACGGCAAAGCGCAGAAGCTGCTCGAGAATGACATGCACGAAGGAGCCCATGTCGGAGAAACGGAATTTCGCACGCTTGTTTTCCCGAAGCCCCAGTACGTAAGTGCAATAATAGCTGAAGGGGCACTTGACAAAGCTCTCAAAGCGTGAAAAGGAGAAGGAGAGACGGTCGCCCATTAGGGCTTCGGCCGTGCTTTTTGAAAGGGCCGCCTCTGCCGCATGCGATTGCTCGCGAGAACGCGTGGAGACCTGTGGCAAATAGGGCTCAAGAGACAGGCGAAGTGCTTCGCCCTCTGGCGTGTCGGTAAGCGCACGCAGATGCGCGACGGCGCTTTTCGGCGCGCCGGCAAGGTAGGAAAGCACTGAGCCATCATATTGGTGTACCATGAGATCGGGAAACAGCTTGGTCACGCGGGTAAAGGGAAGCGAGGGAAGCTTCGCTTTACCGCCGATCTCAGCCTGTGCCGTAAATAGATACAGTCCGTGTGAGGGCGCGGCAAAGGTACGCTGAACGAACATCAGCTCGTCCGACGAGCGAGTGTCGCGGTTGCTCGAAAGCTCGATACCCAGAGCAGCCAGCGTTCGCTTTTCCTGCTCGGCAAGGATACCCCGATCCTCGACGGCGGCGGGGAACTCTCCCTCACAAAGCCCGAGTACGAAAGCATATTTCGGCGCATGGATACGGAGCGTGGCCGCCGAGCCGACCGTAACCTCGTCGATCGAGGTAGGAATTGTCCCCATGTCGGTTTCGGCAAAGACGGTTTTGAGGATCGCATAAAGCTCCTCTGCGTCGACGCTCTCACCCTCCAGCGCCTCGGCAATATCGGCCAAGGTCTGGAGGATTACGCCGTACAGCGCGCCGAGCGTTTCGGCACTTTTTTTCTCGCCTCGAGCGGCCTCGCGAGAGGCGAGCGCAGTAAGCGCATCCTCAAGACCGATTTCGGTTATATAGGCATAGAGCGCGCGGCACATGTCGGGTACGGTCTCGGCGCCGTCAAGCAGAACGAAAAGATGCAACAACGGCTCGGTCAGACGGCGGCGCACGTCGTTGGCGTTTTTCAAAATATCACGACCACGCTCGGTCAGCGTTTCGGAAAAGCCGTCTGGATTCATCGTCCAATCGCCGTCGAGAAAACGCGAGCCCTGAATGCTCCAGGTGTTGACGTATTCCTCAAACAGATCCACGGCACGCGCATCGGCATGGCAAAGCCCCGTTTTCACATGTGCGAGCACATCACTCCTGCGCCAGTTATAAAGACGGATACGAAGCGCTGAGAGAATGAGCTTGACGGGGGCGAGCGTGCAAAGATCGGTCTTTTCGGAGACGAAGAGCGGAATGCCGTTTTTTTTCAGGGCAGGTTCAAGAATGCCGCGATAGGCGGCGGGGTCGCGTACGATGATCGCCATGTCACGGCAACGCTCGCCGCGGCGGAGGAGCTCGAGAATGTGTGCCGCGACCGCCTCGGCCTCGGCATACGGATTCTGACAGCTTTCCATGACGATAGTGCCGTCCGAAACGGCCTCGTTTTCCTGGTCGGATACGTCAAGTCGCCACAGATTTTCGGCAAGATGGGCAAGGCAGGGGGAGACGGCACGGCGGTTGCCGTGAAGTACGGTCTCACGGTATCTGCCGACCGCTTCGGCAGATTGTTTAAGTCTTTGCAGAGATTGACGAATACTCTCGGCGTGAATGTCACACGCATCGGGGCATCGTAAGGGAACGGTAACGGTGACGTGATCCGCCGTCGCGAACATTTGTTTTATGACCTTGTGCTCGGTGGCTGTGAAGGAGGTGAAGGAGTCAATGTATACGTCACAGCCACGGAAGAAATCGTGCTGTGCCAGCATATCGGCAAGGCGCGCGAGATCGTCGGCAGCATCGCTGTACCGCTCGGCAACCAAGCGGTCAAAGGAGGCGTAGATCAGTGCGAGGTCTCGTAGCTTGCGAGAGAGCGGATCGTCGGGACGGAGCTTTGCGGCGGCGCGCTCAAGCTCGTCAGCCGAGATCGCAGAGGCCTTGCATTCGCCAATGGCGTTCAGCATCATTTCGCTCAGCGCGCTGTCCGTGGCAGCAAGCTCGCCAAATTCCTCGAGCAGGGGGGCGAGCTCACGCAGGTTTTGCCACATCAGGAGATGACGGATCGGCTTTTTGATATAGTGGTAGGATAAGCCGCCGTATTCACGGCAGACACGGTTGTAGAGACGGGAAAAGCTGAGCACCTCCAGATGGAGTTGGGCGGAGGCGGGGAGTGCCTCAAGCGTCAGGCGTTCGGCAAGCACGGCCTCCTGCTCGGGGACGATCAGAAAGGTGTGGCGGCCCGCATCGGTGCTTTCCCTGATATTCTGTATTACGGCGGTGGTTTTACCGCTTCCGTAGCTTCCGTACAGAAAGGTGATCATGACATTCTCCTTTGTGTCAATCAATAGATCTCCGTGATCTCGTTGGAGGATTCGTTAAAGATATTTTTCTTTAGCATAAAGTAGTATTGTCGGCGCACGAGCAAAATGCTTTCGCTCTCGGCACGGGAAAAGCGATACGGCTTTTTGTTGCCGAACAGGCCGCGATTGCGCCAGAAATGCGGGGATACCACAATACAGATATGGTCGGTCTTCTTAGACAGCTCCTCGACCATGCCGGAAAAATAGGAATCGGGCGAAAGCGCGCGTTTCTTGGGCGGAAAGAAAACGAAGATGCGTTTGTGCGCAAGAAGCTTTTTGTTGACGGCATCGTTGCGCTTGCGGTTTATGTGTGCCAAGAAGAACACCGCGTAGGAAATGACGAGAATAAAGGGAAGCGCCAAAAAGGAAGCGGACGTAGCGATGACGAAAACAGCGCTCGATTGTACGACGGCCAGAATGGCGATGACGATCTTCAGCGTCGTGGAGATGAAGGCATAGCGGCGGAGAAAGCCGAGAATCCTTTTGTAGATGTTAAAGATCGACGTCGAGCTGATCAGTTGGAAAATATAGGAAAAATACCGCTTTTTGGAGAAAAGCACTTCGTTTTGCGCTTGATGGGCAAGTAGCACGAGCGTGGGGTCGGATTCCTTGCGGCGAAGTAAGCGCTCCTGAGAACTCTCAAGCTCGCGCTTGAGCGCGGCGACCTCTTGCCGCAGACGCCGATTTTCTATTTTCAATTCCTTGATGACGTCGGTATGGGCAGTCGGAGACGTGCTTTTTTGTTTTTTTGCCATAAATACCCCTTATCTCTAAAAAAAGAATTGCAATCCTTTTCGGTTCGTGTTATACTATATATACATTATACCATATGTGACAGTGCCTTTTCAACTCTTTTTTAACGGAGAACGGGAAAAATTTTCACCTTCGCCAAATTCAGTAAGGATTACAGAATCCGTCAAAAAACCGTCACATAAAAGGCTATAATGAAAGTGTATCATTCGAAATCTACGGGAAGGATGGAAGCGCATGCATAACGATTACCGAGATGATAAGCAAGAGAACACTTTGAATACAGATGAAAACGCGAAAGGTGTGAATGCGTATGATGAGCAAGGTCAAGCTGCTGAAGAAATCCATGAAGCAAATTCAAAAGAGCTTTGCGAAGAAGGGAAAGCAGATGACGGCCAAGGGCAAGCAGCTGCGAGCCAAGAAAACGCTCTGCGGGAAGAAGGCGAGGTGCGTGAGGACGAGCCTAATCAAAAAGAAGAAGCAGATCGTGTAAACGGGGGCAGTGCGTCCGTTTGCTATACGCCGCCGTATTACGTGCCGAATTTTACGGTCAGCACGAAGGCGGAGGAAGCATCGAATACCAAAAAGGATAAAGAAAAGCGAGGCTTTTCTCCCGTCGTGATCGCCATTTGCGCGTTACTCAGCCTGGTGATCTCCTTTGGTGTTGGTAGCTTTTCGGGGTATATTGGCGCGATGGTAGCCAAGGGCTGGAGCTCGGGCTCGAGCGATCCGAATACCGCAACGCTGACGCAGAATAACGGCAGTATCATTCTGGAGGAAACGCTCGATTCGGATACCGATGTATACGAGGAGGTATATTCGGTCGCCAATGCCGTGGCCGATAGCGTGGTCGAGATCACGACCTCCCAAACCGAAACACATCCCTTTTACGGTCAGTACGTAACGAGCGGTGCGGGAAGCGGTGTTATCATTGCACAGACCGCGACGACGGGGATCATCGTGACCAACTATCACGTCATTCAAGGTGCCACCAACGTACTCGTTCGTCTGACGAACGGCACCGAATATACAGCCTCCTATCGAGGCGGTGATGCCACGATGGATATTGCGGTGCTCTATATTGCGCTCACCAATGGCGAAACGCTCAACTGTGCAACGCTTGGTGACAGCGAGAAGCTGGTCGTCGGACAGCGCGTGGTGGCCATCGGCAACCCGCTCGGTAGTCTTGGCGGAACGGTGACTGACGGGATCATCAGTGCTCTTGACCGCAAGATCAGCATTGACGATAACGTCATGACGCTGTTGCAGACGAACACGGCCATCAATCCCGGCAACTCGGGCGGCGGCCTTTTCGATATGGCGGGACGCCTGGTCGGCATCGTTAATGCGAAGCAGTCGGCAGAGGGAATCGAAGGACTTGGTTTTGCGATTCCGATCAACGTGATCGAGGACGCCATCGTCAGCATTACCGAATACGGCTACGTGCAGAATCGCCCCACGCTTGGTGTGCAGGTCACTTATATGGAGCAGAGCTTTTATTATGCCAAGGGACTTTACGTGGCGCAGCTGTTGCGCCACGATACGCCCTTCCAGGTATACGATCGCATTCTCGCATTGGACGGTACTGAAATCGGAAGCAAGCTTGAATTTAACGCGATGGTTGCCAGCCTTGCCATTGGCAAGCAGGTATCGGTGAGGATCGAGCGAAACGGTGTAGAGCAGACCGTGACGGCAAATGTCACAGAGAACACGCTGAACTGGTAAATCTACAAAATATCGGAGAGATAAAAATATGTATCATATTCTGGTTGTGGACGATGAAGCACGCATTCGTTCCATCATCAAAAAATATGCGGAATTTGAAGGACACGCCGTGACTGAGGCAGCCGACGGCATGGAGGCCGTACACCTTTGCCGAAGTCAGGAATTCGATCTCGTCATCATGGATATCATGATGCCCGAGCTCGACGGCTTTTCGAGCTGTCGAGAGATCCGTAAGCATTCAAACGTGCCGATCATTATGCTGTCTGCGCGCGGGGAGGAATACGATAAGATCAACGGCTTTGAGCTGGGGATCGACGATTACGTGGTCAAGCCCTTCT
>CAYULZ010000110.1:0-5575 GCA_964445865.1 uncultured Lachnospiraceae bacterium
GGCACGGATCCGCGCCGAACGACGAGCAGCACGCCGTCGCTGTGGCCGAGATCAAGGCTACGATGTAAGGAGGCAACAACAATGGCACAGAAAATTGCAACGAGAGAATCCTACGGTAATGCGCTTACCGAGCTCGCTCCCAAGTATGATTTCGTCGTTCTTGACGCTGACCTGGCTGCAGCGACCAAGACGGGAATTTTTAAAAAGGCTTATCCCGATCGCTTCTTTGACTGCGGTATTGCCGAGGGCAACATGATGAGCGTTGCCGCCGGTATCGCCACCACGGGCATGACCGTGTTCGCTTCCTCCTTCGCGATGTTCGCGGCAGGAAGAGCGTTCGAGCAGGTTCGTAACTCGATCGGTTACCCCCACCTCAATGTCAAGATCGGCGCAACCCACGCCGGCATCACCGTCGGTGAGGACGGCGCGACCCACCAGTGCATCGAGGATCTCGCGCTGATGCGCACCATTCCCGGTATGACCGTTGTCAACCCTGCCGACGATACCGAAGCAAGAGCCGCCGTCGAGGCCGCCATCAAATTCAACGGCCCGATGTATCTCCGCTTCGGCAGACTTGCCGTTCCGGTGATCTACGACCGCGCGACCTACAAGTTTGAGCTTGGCAAGGGCGTGGCTATGACCGAGGGCAACGACGTCACCATCGTTGCTACGGGTATCATGGTCGACATGGCACTCCAGGCCGCCAACGAGCTTGGCAACCGCGGCATCAAAGCAAGAGTCATCAACATTCATACGATCAAGCCCATCGACCGCGAGATCATTCTGAAGGCTGCCGCCGAGACGGGCGCAATCGTCACGGCGGAGGAGCACTCGATCATCAGCGGACTTGGCTCGGCTGTCGCTGAGGTCGTTTGCGAGGGCTGCCCCGTTCCCGTCGTCCGCGTGGGCGTCGAGGATCAGTTCGGCCATTCGGGCAAGGTTCCTCCCCTGCTCGAGATGTACGGCCTGACCGTCGGTAACATCGTTGCTAAGGCAGAGGCTGCTATCGCGCTCAAGAAATAAAGGCATCATAAAAGGGTCGTCCTTCGGGACGACCCTTTCTTTTTTCTCTTTATTTTTCGGACGTGTCAAGGCTAACGGTAAGCGCGCCGAGGGTCTCGGATTCAGCCATCAGGTAGCCGTCGACAAAAACCTTCAGTCCCGTGCCAAGCGCATAATGACTGCCGTCCGCGTCGTAGAGCACCGTGACGTTATGGCCGCGATAGCTGACGTTCTCCAGGGCAAAATGCGTAAGGTCTCCTTCGGCAAGCAACGGGTGGACCGTCAGCGAGTCATTGCTATCCGTCGGACGAAGGCCGACGAGCCCCGTGATCACGAGATCGGCATAGCTCGAGTGGTTATAATGAATGCTTCTCGGCAGATCGACGATCCATTCGCCCGTCTGCGGGTGAAGATCCTCGCCGATCCACGAGTAACCGTCCTTATATTGGCTTGCCGCGTAGGTCTTAAGAAGATCAAACCAATTGCCCTCGTCGAACACCTCGTTCTGCGTGTAATTATTCAAAAGATTGGCCGTCGCCGTGAGGGTCTGTGCGGTGGCAAAGGGCCACGAGGGGCCGTCCCATCGACAGCCTGCACCGAACGCCTTTGACAGGAATCCCGAGGAACGTTGCTCGACGGTCGTCGGGCCGTAGGCGGCAAGGAACCCATCGGAATCGAGAAGCTGAGCAAAGGCCGCGGCATACGTGGCGTCGTCATCGGGGAGATTGTAGTACCACGGAACGTAGCCAATGAGCTCGCGCACGCCGACCGACGAGCCGCTCGTTGTCACGGTCTCAAAGAAGCCGTCCGCCTTATTCCACAAAAGCGCTAAAACCTTTTCCTTGATGTCAACCGCCTTCTGCTCGTACTTTTCGGCTATCTCGGTGTTGCCAACCATTCTCGCAATTTTGGCAATGGCTACCGCGTCGCCGTACATGTAGCTGTTGATCGTTGGCCGCAGGCCGTCTCCGCCCACGCCGTTCTCCATGCCGTCACGGTCTCCCAGCTGGAAGAACAGCCCCATCTCCTCTTGGAAATGGCTCTCCTCCCATGCGGCAAAGTTCTGATCGAGCGCCTCGAGATACTTGACAAGCTCCTCTTTATCGCCCGTAACGAGGTAGCGGTTATAGTATGCGTCGGCAATCGGGAAGCTGTAAAGCCGCGGATTGGCGCCGTCGATAAACCAGAATTCCTGATAATCGTCCAGATACTTGCCGTCGCGAATCCAGCGCCCCTCGTAAAAATGATGCATCGCGGGACACGAGATGGAGTTGTAAAGTCCGCTCCACTTCACGTTCGGCAAAAACTCGGAAATGATATAGCCGTCCCATTCGGCCTCGATTCTGCGAACATTGTTGCGGTAGGTCAACCAACGGAAATAGTAGGTCTGCATGATCTGCTCGTCCGAGCATTCAAAATACGGAACGTTAGCCTCAAACCAGGAAGCAAATGTCTCAGCATGCTCGGCTACGCAATTCTCATTTTCGAACAGCGCGGTCAACTTGCTTTGATTTTTGCCCTTGGCATTCGAAAACGCCATCGCAAAGCGGAAGTCGGCCATCTCACCGGCACCGACGGTCACCGTTCTCACACCGGCGGCACTCGTCAGCGCCTTCCCACCGAACAGCACGTAAAGCGCACCGTATTTCGTCTCGGTGTAGCCCACGCTCGGCGTGGCGCGTACCGTCACCTCGAGGCTCTTTTCGCTCTCGTTTTTCACGGTGATGATGCTCGTCACTACATCGTCGGCGGTAACAAATTTCTTTTCCTCAATCAGCAAACCGAGGGGCAGAATATCGGCGTTTTCGTTGTGTCCGAATATTTCGACCTCGGTAAGTCCCATGGATTTTCCGCTTTGAGGAGTCAGCACAAGGCGGAGCTTTTCGGTTGTGATCTCATCGAAGGTGATGGTCACCCCCGTTTCCTTTTGAATCTCTCCGCATACCTGCCCCGGCACCTTTTGCCATACGCCGTCCACGTAATATTCCACTTCCATGGCGGCAGGAAGGACGGTCGCACCACCGTCGTCGTACGGATGCACCGTCATCGACGTTACGCGGCTTTCACAGCCAAAATCAAAGGTGACCGTATCACCCGAGCGTGCCGAGCTGACATAATTCGACCAGCGGTTTCTCGGCGTGGCGGCATAACTGACGATGCCGTCGGTCAAGTGCACGAGACCGTCTGGGTCATACACGCTGATATAGGTCGCGCTGACCGTCGCGGTAGAGGCAATATTCGTCGGCTTGGCTTGACCGTTTTCGTCGGCCGGCGAATAGGTCGAGGTCACGTGGCTCGGACGCCATACAGCCTCGTCGGCCAGAAGCTCGACGCCGTCGACCGAAACGGTAATCGGCATACCGCCCCCCGTACCGTTGCCCGTCACAAGGACGGTTTCATTATCAAAGCCCCATCCGTGAGAATGAAGGGTAAAAACGCCCTCGCTGAACGCGGTAGGCACCGTGCCGTCATACGGACGCGCGAGCAACGCGTCGATATCAATCCCCGAGGTCACGAAATCGGTCGTATCCCCTGTTCTGACGTAGCTTGGTGTGGGAGTCGGTGTGATGGGGTCTTTGTTTTCTTCCTTAGATCCTGTTTGATGGTTCACGGTAGGGTCTCCTTCCTTTTCATTCGGCGCGTCTGTTGGCCGATCCTTACAGCCTGACAATACGGAAAGCATGCTCGAAGCGATCACGATACCCGTTATCAGGGCGCGCCATTGGTTTCGTGTCCGTCGGTTCATGTTTTTCTCCTCATCGTGATTTGTCATGTTTCGGCGTTACCTGCATTATACACGAAAGCGAAGGAATTATCAAGAGCTTTTAAGAAAAAAGAGGAGCATGGTGTTCCCCTCTTTTCGATTACGACAAAACGATCTTCGCAAGGCCTGCCTCCGAGGTTTCCTTATAAGCGGTCGAGAGATCGCGCCCCGTTTCCTTCATCGTTCGAATGACTTTATCGAGCGAGATCTTGCGCGAATCCCATAAAAAGCTCGCAAGACTCACCGCCTGAATGGCGCGCATAGCCGCGACGGCATTCCGTTCAATACAAGGAATTTGCACAAGGCCGCAGATCGGGTCGCAGGTAAGCCCCAGATGGTGCTCGATTGCGATCTCGGCGGCGTATTCGATCTTGTCGATATTAAGTCCGAACAGCTCCCCCAGGGCGGCGGCCGCCATCGCGCAGGCACTTCCGATCTCGGCCTGACAGCCGCATTCTGCGCCCGAGATCGACGCCCCCGTTTTGATCAGATTTCCCACGATCCCCGCCGTAGCAAGAGCGCGCAAGATTTCACGGTCGTCGTAGCCACTCTTCTGCTGTTGATAATACAGCACCGCAGGTAACACGCCGGCCGCACCGCAGGTGGGAGCGGTTACGATCTGCTCACCCGAGGCGTTCTGCTCGCTCACGGCAAAGGCAAACGCGCAAACCATACGGTTTTCACGGGTTGCGGGGCTCTCGTCAATATGTTGGCTTTGCAGAAGCGACTTGGCCTTTTTCTTAACGTTCAGTCCACCCGGCAGAATGCCCTCGTCCTCGAGGCCACGGCGGATCGCGTCCTTCATGGTCTGCCATACGCTCGCCATGTGCTCCCAAAAGCCATCGCCCTCGACTTCGGCCGCGTACTTCCAAAGGCGCAGACCGTTTTTCTTGCAGTAGGTCGCAATATCGCAAAAAGTGTGCTCGCGATAGACCACGGGCGCTTTCTCCATATCCTGATTTTCAAACAAAATGCTGCCGCCGCCAATGCTCATGACACGCGCACGCGTTTGCTCAACACCGTCGCGAAAGCCGATAATATCCATCGTGTTCGGGTGTGGGATCGCCGTCTCGGCGTCGCGGAACAAGACCTCACACGGCACGGGCGCGAATGTCTTTTGAATGACCCGATCGGTTCCGTGCCCCTTCCCTGTTTTAGCGAGAGAGCCGTAGAGGATCACGCGAAACGCGTCGAGCGTCGGGTGTTGCGCGAGGAAGGCCTTGCAGGCGCGCTCGGGGCCCATGGTGTGCGAGCTGGACGGCCCGCGGCCGATCTTGTACAGCTCCACGAGGGATTCCATGCCTGCGGCTTTCTCACTCGCGGCAGGTGCTGACGTCGATAAAAAATCCTCCAAGCTCGCGCCGAGTACTTTGGAAAGCGCGATCAAGTGCGCGGCCGACGGCTGGGAATAGCCGAGCTCCCATTTGGAGACGGCGCGGTCGCTGATGCCGATACGGCCTGCCAGCTCTTGTTGGGATAGCCCCTGCCGTATTCTCAATTCGCGAATGCGTTGTGGCAAAATTTTCTGCATATCGTGCCTCCCTCTCCGCCTTGCGGCGGCTCTTCCCTTTTATTATACACGAAAATGCTCCAACCATAAAGGGCTTTTGCGAAAAAAAGCAAAAAAAGCTCCCAACCGTGGGTTGAGTATGGACAAAAACGCCGAGAGTGGCACGGACTGTTTTTTGCCTGCCTACGGCATCGGCACGGGCTTCCGAATCCACCCTTTGGATCCCCCGCAAAACCAAAAAGGACACCATTTGGTGTCCTTTTTGGTTTTGGTGGGGGATGGTGGATTCGGACCACCGA
>CAYULZ010000111.1:0-5546 GCA_964445865.1 uncultured Lachnospiraceae bacterium
TATTTGTATATGCTTCGATAAATTTTCTCACAATATCCGCATATTGCTTCAAAAATTTATCTTGCCTACCCAAAAAACGATGAAAAGGAAGTACTATGACACACGGAACACACACGCGCGTCCACCATGCGCATCGGCCGCATCTGCCTCATTTGCCGCAGTCGCCTCTTGCGTCGCATGTTGCACACCTCTTCGGCTTTCTCAAAAAGAATATTGCCATGGTCGTAGCGCTCGTGGCCGCGCTTGTGACCGCGATCCTCGTGCCGCCCGACCGCGCCTACCTCGAATATTTCGATCTCAAAACGCTGACGTGTCTGTTTTGCGTGCTCGCCGTGGTCTGCGCGCTGAAAAATATCCGATTTTTCTATACGCTTGCACAGCGCATCGTCAAGTGCTTCAAAAATGCGCGCATGAGCGTGCTGGCGCTTGTTTACATTACCTTCCTCGGCTCGATGCTCATTGCGAACGACATGGCGCTTTTGACCTTTTTGCCGCTTGGCTATTTCGTTCTGCACTCGACGGGCAAGGAAAAATACATGGCGTTTACCTTCATCATGCAGAACATTGCCGCCAATCTTGGCGGCATGCTTACGCCCTTTGGCAATCCGCAGAATCTCTATCTTTATTCAAAATTCAACATTCCGAACGGCGAATTTATGGCCGTCATGGCGCCGCCCTTTTTGTTATCCGTCGCCCTCATTACGGTCTGTTGCCTCATCTTTGTCAAGCCCGAGCCTCTCGTGCTCGACGGCGAGGATCAGAAGCTCCCGCCTCTGCGCACGGCGCTCTATCTTGTGCTGTTTGCGCTTTCGATTGCCATCGTGTTCCGCGGCATTCCGTACTGGATCGGTCTTGTTGTCATTCCCGCGGTGCTGCTGTTTGTCGACCGCGAAGCTCTGAAAAAGGTAGACTATCCTCTGCTTTTGACCTTTGTTTTCTTCTTTATTTTTGCCGGAAACATGGCGCGCATCGACGCCGTCCGCACGCTCTTTTCGTCGCTTCTCGAAAAGAGCACCCTGCTGTTCGGCGTACTGTCGTGTCAGATCATCAGTAACGTGCCCTCGGCCATTCTGCTCTCGCAATTTACCGAGAACTGGCGCGACCTGCTCGTGGCGGTGAACATCGGCGGCGCGGGTACGCTGATTGCCTCGCTCGCAAGCCTCATTACCTTCCGCGAGTACACAAAGCACAACCCGGGGCAGAGCGTGAAATATATCGCTCTGTTCTCGGCCTTCAATTTTGGATTTCTTGCGATCCTGACGGCTTTTATGTTGCTGATCGGTTGAGCCATTCGTTACTATATGCTCACGCCGGTGTCGGTAGGATAAGCCCGATAGCCCTTGACTTTTTTGCGCGCGAATGGTACAATAAAGGAGAAGAACGAACGAGGAGGAGATCCGTATGGAGATCATACTGTTGATATTGGGCGTGCTGATCCTTCTGTTGCTCGGCGCGGTGCTCGTGAAGCTCTGCCTACCGACGCGCGAGGACGCCTTGGCGGATAAAAAGGACGACGCACTCGAGCGCCTTGCCAATTTGATGATGAGCAAGCAGGAGCTGGCGAACACGGCGCAAAAGCAGGAGCTGACACACATGCGCGAGACGATGACCCAGAAGCTCGATGCGACCGAAAAAATGCTCGCGGAGAAGCAGGAGACCATGCGCAAGGAGGTCTCCGAGCGAATCGGTGCGATCGAGCCGCGTCTCAAAACGCTGGAGGAAACGAACGAGCAGAAGCTCGAAAATATTCGAAAAACGGTCGCAGACCGCTTGTCGTACCTGCAGGAGGACAACAACAAAAAGCTCGACGCCATTCAGAAGGTCGTCGATGAAAAGCTGCAGAAGACCTTGGAGGATAAGATGAACGAGTCCTTCAAGCTCGTCAGCGAGCGGCTTGAACAGGTGCACAAGGGACTCGGCGAGATGCAAAGCATCGCCGTCGGCGTGGGCGACCTCAAAAAGGTGCTCTCGAACGTCAAGAACCGCGGCATTCTCGGCGAAATTCAGCTCGGCGCGATCCTCGGGGATCTGTTGGCACCCGAGCAATACGACGTCGACGTTGCGACGGTTCCCGGCAGTGCGAATCGCGTGGAATTTGCCGTGAAGCTTCCCGGCGCGTCCGAGGGAGAGACGGTCTATCTGCCGATCGACTCGAAGTTCCCGGGGGATACCTACGCCGCTCTGCAGGACGCGTACGAGCTTGGGGATAAGGGCGCGATCGACGCGGCGAAAAAGCTGCTCGTGCAGGAGATCAAAAAATGCGCGAAGGACATTCGCGACAAGTACGTTTGTCCGCCGCACACCACGGCGTTCGGCATTTTGTTTTTGCCCTTTGAGGGACTGTACGCCGAGGTCGTCAACCTTGGCCTTGTCGAGGTTCTGCAAAAGGACTTTAGTATCAATATCACGGGTCCGTCGACGATGGCGGCAATGCTCAATTCGTTGCAGATGGGCTTCCGCACGCTTGCGATCCAGAAGCGGAGCAACGAGGTCTGGAAGCTGCTCGGCACGGTCAAGGGTGAATTTGAGACCTTTGAGGCGGTGCTTGAGGATACGCAGAAGCGACTCAAGAAGGTTGACGAGGATCTTGACAAGCTTGTTGGCGTCCGCACGAGAAAGATCACGCGCAGTCTGCGCGACGTCGAAACGCTCGACGTATTGGAATAACGGTTTATGGAGGGGCTTTTTTGAAAAAAGCCCCTCCACGCTTGCAAACGCCGAGCGTAGCCGTTGTGCTTGAATTTTCCTTTCCCTATTGACTTTTTGTCAAAAAAGCAATATAATAGAGGTAATCATTATGACACAGAGGAGCATACCTATGAACAACGAAAAGCTTTATCTCGGACTCGACATCGGCACGACCTCGCTGAAGGCCGCCGTCTTCGACGCCGACGGCAACCGCCGCGGTCTCCGCTGCTTCGACTATACCGTCGACACCGATCCCGCCACGGGTTTCATCGAACTCGACGCCGAGATCTATATTGAAATGTGTAAAAAGGCCATCGACGAGCTGACCGCCGAATGCGGTCCGATCGCCGCGCTGTCGGTCGATACGCAGGGCGAGACCCTCATTCTCGCCGACGCAGAGGGCAAGGCTCTTTGTCCCGCCGTCGTCTGGCTCGACAACCGCGCTGTCGACGAGGCCGAGGCCATTCGCGCACATTTCGGCAACAAGCGCGTCTACGAGGTGACGGGTCAGCCCGAGATCACCGCAGGCTGGCCGGCCTCCAAGCTTCTGTGGTTCAAGAACCGCAAGCCCGAAATCTTTGCCAAGACCAAGATGATCTTCATGCTTGAGGATTGGGTGCTCTACCGCTTGACGGGCAACTTCGTCACCGAGCCGACCATTCAGTCCTCGACGACCTATTACGACATCGAAAAGGGCACGTGGTGGCAAGAGATGCTCGATTTCATCGGCATCTGTGCGTGCCAGCTTCCCGCAATCAAAAAGAGCGCGGCGAAGGTTGGCGAATATAAGGGAATCCCCGTGATCAGCGGTGCACTTGACCAGATCGCAGGCATGATCGGCGTCGGCGTGACCGACGACTCGGGCATCTCCGAAATGACGGGCACGATCATGGCCATCTGCGCGATGAAGGACGAAATCCCCGCGTATCAGGAGAACAGCATCATTCCGTGCCACGTGCACGCGATGGAGGGGAAGTATTGCCAGATTTTGTGGTCGTCTACCGCAGGCATGGCGCTCAAGTGGTTCCGCGAGCAGTTTGCCGAGGATATTTCCTTTGCTGAGATCGACGCGCTCGCCGAAAAGATCCCCGCAGGCTGTGACGGCATGACGATGCTGCCTTATTTCTGCGGCTCGACCATGCCCAAGTACAATCCCGACGCCAAGGCCGTCTTTGCGGGCGTTCAGCTCGCGCATACGCGCGCGCACTTTGCTCGTGCCATTATGGAGGCAATCGCTTACATTCTGCGTCAGGATATCGAATATATCGGTAGCGAAGGCATCAAACAGATCCGCATCACGGGCGGCGGAGCCAAGAGTCCCTTGTGGGCGCAGATCAAGGCCGACGTTACGGGTAAGGAGCTGACGACCGTTTGCGAGGGCGAGACCGCCTGCCTCGGTACGGCTATTTTGGCTGCCGTCGGCGTGGGGGACTTTGCGTCGATCGACGAAGCCGCCAAGGATTTCGTAAAGCTCAAAAAGAGCTATCGCCCCTCAGGCGTGGACTACGAGGAGGCTTATCGGGCCTTTGTGACACTTGATGAGAAGATGAATTGATTGTGAGTCATTTTATGGAGGGGCTTTTTGTAAAAAAGCCCCTCCAGCTCTGCAAAAAAACTTGAAAATTTTGTTTTTGGCGTACCGCGCCTTATCTTCTGTTATCACCAAATAGTCTTCTCGGCAAATCGGGCGTTGGCGTTCGGTTTGCCCTTTTTTTGCGGGCGACCGCAGGTCGCCCCTACGGAGTTGCAACAAGACGATACTACAAAACCTTGTAGGGCGGGGGTTTATCTCCCGCCGCCACGAGGCATTTTTTCTCGCCGTTCGGCAGTAGGTGTGCGTTTCGTTTTGCGGACAGTCGAGGACGCCTGTCCCTACAAGGTGGGGAATATGTGTTACTTGTCGTTTTACATAAAAACAAAACGCCCCGCAACTGGGAGTTGGGGCCCGGTTGCGGGGAACGAGGTTATTGTAGAAAGATATCGGAGCACATGCCCCTAAATCCATTTTTCAGAGAAGTTTTTGAAGAGCGCGAGAAACTTTTTTCAAAAAGTTTCTCGTAAAAAGGTGTGGGAACTTTTTTTAAAAAGTTCCCACAAAAATCTCAACAGGATTCACTCACACCGTCAGATCCTTGTCATCGACGAGCTTCTTCGCGTAGGCAACGAACTCGTCAGCGGTCATCGCGCCCATGTCGCCGCCCTTACGCGAGCGAACGGCAACGGTGCCCTCGGTCTGCTCCTTCTCGCCGATAACGAGCATGAAGGGAACCTTCTCGAGCTGAGCGGCACGGATCTTGTAGCCGATCTTCTCGTTTCTCTCATCGACCGAGACGCGCATACCGAGCGCGCGGCACTTGTCCGCGATCTCGCGGCAGTAAGCGACCTGCTCGTCACCGATGGGTAGGAAGCGTACCTGCTCGGGAGCCATCCACATCGGGAGCGCGCCCGCGTATTTCTCGATCAGGAGAGCGAGCGTACGCTCGTAGCAGCCGAGCGATGTGCGGTGAATGATATACGGTGTCTTCATCGTGTTATCCGAATCGACGTATTCCATGCCGAACTTCTTGGCGAGGAGCATGTCGACCTGAATGGTGACGAGCGTGTCCTCCTTGCCGTGGACGTTCTTCATCTGAATGTCGAGCTTCGGACCGTAGAAGGCGGCCTCGTCGATGCCGATCGAGTAGTTGCCCTCGCCGAGGTAGGTGTCGAGGAGCTCACCCATGATCGACTGCGCCTCGTCCCACTGCTCGGGCGTGCCCTCGTACTTATCGGTACGCTTGGGATCCCACTGCGAGAATCTGAAGGAGCAATCCTCCCAAAGGCCTACGGTCTCAAGGCAGTACTTGGCAAGCTCCAGA
>CAYULZ010000112.1:0-5460 GCA_964445865.1 uncultured Lachnospiraceae bacterium
CCCCTACGGCAAGATCGAGGAGATCTACTGGGCGATGAAGGAGGCCATCGAGACCAACTTCCCGCAGGCCAAGTTTATCGCGCACTTCTCGCACTGGTATGAGTGGGGTGCCATGATCTACGACCGCTTCATCATCGAGGGCAAGGACGTGCCCGAGGATCCGGTCGAGGCTCTGCGTCTGCACCAGGCCGTATGGACGTGCGGCGTGCGCGCGGCACTTGCCCACGGCGGTGTCGTCAACGACCACCACGGCGTCGGCATCAAGCTCGGCCGTCTCATGAAGGAGCAGTACGGCCCCGCTATGCAGGTGTTCGAGGGTCTCAAAAAGCAGCTTGACCCCAACGGTATCATGAATCCGTTCAAGCTCGGTCTGTAAGGAAAGAGAGGTACATAATCATGATGATGTCTGAAAAATGTAAGCAGCACGTGGACTCCTGCCGTTTTTGCTGGATGTGCCACCATATCTGTCCCGTCGGTAACGCTACGGGTCACGAGAGAAATACCGCCCGTGCAAGAGCCCTTGGCATCTCGCTCGTTAACCGCGAGGCCATGAAGCTCGAGGAGATCATGGATAACATTTACGAGTGCGCCACCTGCGGTGCGTGCGTGCACGACTGCACCACGGGCTGGGATCCCGTGATGTTCACGAAGGAGACCCGCCTGCAGGCCGCCCTGGAGGGCAAGCTTCCTGCCTATATTGAGGAAATGGTTGCGAACTGCCTGACGGTTGGCAATGCCTACGGCAAGACCGCGACCTGCGAGACGCTGGCCGTTGCCATTGCCGCACATTCTGCCAAGACCGATACGCTTCTTCTGCTCGGCGCAGACGCACGCTATGTGGCATGCAAGCAGGGCAAGAAGGCCATCGAGGTGCTCGATAAGGCCGGTGTTGCCTTTACCGTCCTTGCTGACGAGCCCGCCTCGGGCGCACAGCTTGACTTCCTCATCGGTGCAGCCAATGAAACGAAGGAGCAGATGAGCGCTTGCGCAAAGGTGATGGACGGCTATGCGACGGTTGTCGTATACGATCCTGCCGATGCGAAGACCATCAAGCAGACCTATAAGGAATACGGCGTGGAGACGACGGCGAAGGTCGTGACCTACACGTCCTACGTTGCCGATCTGCTCGCTGACGGCAAGCTCGCCGCGACGAAGGGCGACAAGACGGTCGTCTTCCAGGATCCCTATCAGCTCGCTCGCGATCTCGGTGAAACCGAGGAGGCAAGAGCGATCGTGTCGGCATACGCAACGCTTCATGAGCTGCACCTCAACCGCGAGGAGACTGTTTGGGCAGGTAACCCGCTGATGGCACACTACACGCCCGATACCGTCAAAAAGGTAGCCGCAAGAAGAATCTTCAACGCGACGAGCCTTGGCGAGACGGTCATCGTCACGGCATGTGTTGGCGAATACTGGGCACTGAAGGGTGTCGAGCAGAACACCGTTGAAATCCTTTCCATCGAAGACTTGATCTTGGGAGAATAAACCATGTTAGTAAATTTAAAAACCGTCCTCAATCTGGCTGAGGAGAAGGGCTTTTGCGTGCCTGCGTTTAACGTGTATAACATGGAATCCTGCATGGGTGCGATTTATGCGGCTGAGGAGATGCGAGCACCCGTCATTTTGCAGGTCTATCCTCGCTTGATGAAGGAGGACACGGGCTACTATCTGTCCCCCGTCATTCTGGCGGCAGCCAAGCGCGCAAGCGTTCCCGTATGCTTCCATCTCGATCACGGTCCGTCCGAGCTTGAGACGACGCGCTCACTGCGCTACGGCGCAACGGGTATTATGCTCGACGGCTCGACGCTCCCCTTTGAGGAGAATATTGCGCTGACCCGTCGTGTGGTCGATACCTGCCGCTATCTCGACGTTCAAGTCGAGGGCGAGCTTGGCCACGTTGGAACGACCAACGACAGCGAAATGGACGAGTTTACGACACCTGCCGACGCGAAGCGCTTCGTTGAGGAGACGGGCGTGGTGTGTCTTGCCGTTGCCGTCGGAACGGCGCACGGCAAATACAAGAAGCCCCCGAAGCTCGACATTGAGCGCATCAAGGCGATTCGTGAGGCGACGAACGGCACGGCTCTCGTGCTACACGGCGGCTCGGGTGTGCCCGATGAGGAGATCAAAAAGGCCGTGGCGGCAGGCGTTCGCAAGATGAATTTTGCGACCGATATCTGCTACACGTTCCTTGACACCTGTCTTGCGGAGCTTCAGAAGCCCGACCGCCCCGTGGCGATCGATACCTTCATGAAAAAGCCGATCGAGGCCGTCAAGGCGTTCTGCATCACGAGAATTTTGCTTGTCGGTGCGGACGGAAAGGCAAACTGATGGCAAGAATCGTAGGAATCGGTGCGTGTGTTTTTGACACGCTTTACAACATTCCGACCTATCCGCAGGAGGATACCAAAATGCGCGCAACGGGCTCGAAGCCCGCAGGCGGCGGCCCCGTGGCAACGGGGCTTGTCGCCGCGCAGAAGCTCGGTGTGGATACGGCGTATATCGGCGTTTTGTCCGATGATAACGGCGGCGTATTTCTCAAAAAGGATTTTGAGAAATACGGCGTCGATACGCGCCTTGTGGAGGTCAAGAGCGGTTACCGCTCCTTTGCCTCGGTGCTTTGGCTCTCGGCCGATACGGCCGCTCGCACTTGCGTGTTTGATAAGGGCGACCTGCCCGCACTCGTGCTCGACGAGGAGCAGAAAAAGGCCATTGCCGAGGCCGATATTCTCATGGTTGACGGTAACGAGCTCGATGCCGCTGTTGAGGCGGCGACGATTGCTCGCGCAAATGGCACGCGCGTGCTCTATGACTGCGGCGGACTGTATCCGAACGTTGAGCGTCTGCTCGCACTGACCGATATTATGATCCCGTCAGAGGAATTTGCTATGGGCCACACGGGGAAGGACAACGCCCTCGACGCAGTGCAGGATCTTTACGAGCGCTATCACCCTGAGGTCGTCGTTGTGACGCAGGGCAAGCGCGGCGGATTGCTTTTTGACGGCACGAACGCGGTCAACTATCCGATCTACCCCGCCGAGGTGGTCGACTCCAACGGCTCGGGCGATGTGTTCCACGGCGCGTTTGCCGCCGCCGTTTGCCGCGGCTACGGCTACGAGCGCTGTTGTCATTTTTCGAGCGCCGTCTCGGCCATCAAGTGTACGGGGGTGGGTGCACGCGAAAGTGTACCCGATTTTGAAACGGTAAAACGATATATGGGAGAAAACGGCTATGAACTATAATTTCAAGAAAACCTACGTGCCCACTAAGGGCTATACCCCTCTTTGCAAGATCGGAGAATGCTCGCTCAAAAAGCTCGAGTTCGGTATCATCGAGCTCGACGCTGACGAGAGCCTCGATTTTTATACGGCCGATAAGGAAACGGCCTTCATCATGCTCGAGGGACATTGCAACGTTGCCGTAAACGGCGAGAAATGGGAGAACATTGGCAACCGTGCGACCGTCTTTGAGAACCGCCGTGCCGAGAGCTTTTATATGCCCATCGAGCAGGCCTTGACGATCGAGGCGATCGATCACATTAAGATCGCCGTTTGTGCGACCCCCGTCAAGGAGAAGACCGAGCCGCAGCTGCTTCGTGAGGATCACGTCACCCTCAAGCTTCTTGGCCGCGTGCCGTTCCAGCGAGAGACGAGCTTTATCATTGACGGCACGACCAATGCTAAGGTCTTGACGATCGGCGAGGCTTACTGCACCGAGGGCAACTGGGCAGGCTTCCCGCCTCACAAGCACGATGAGGACAATATGCCCGTCGAGTGCATTGCCGAGGAGATCTACTACTTCCTCTTTGATCCGAAGCAGGGCTTTGGCGTACAGTGTTTGTATACGGCCGACGGCGAGATCGACGAGGCGTACCGCGTCAAGAACGACGAGCTTGTCGAGTTCCCCTACGGCTACCACACCACGGTTTCGACACCCGGCTACCAGACCTATTTCCTGTGGCTGATGGCAGGTGATTACCAGGGCTTCAATCGCTCGAACGATCCGATTCACGATTGGGTGAAATAAGAGAAAACGATCCGCCTTTTGCGGAGAAAGAGAAGCATTATGATCGTACTGAAAAATGAATTTCTGACCGCGAAGATCGCCGAGCTCGGTGCCGAGCTCAAGAGCCTTTCTTGCGAGGGCAGGGAATATATCTGGGAGGGAAGACCCGAGGTCTGGAGCGGCTCTGCGCCCATCATGTTCCCGATCTGCGGAGGACTGAAGAACGACCAATATACGCTCGATGGCAAGACCTATACCTTGCCGAAGCACGGCTATGTCAAGGGCAAGATCTTCTCCGTCGAGAGCGTGTCCGATACGAGCGTCGTGCTTCTGCACACGTCGGACGACGAGACAAAGGTCATGTTCCCGTTTGACTACGAGTTCCGCGTGATCTTTACGCTTGAGGAGCGATCCTTGCATATCGCATATCTCGTGCGCAATCTCGGTGACGGCACGATGTATTTCAACGTCGGCTCGCACGAGGGCTATTACACCCCCGAGGGCATCGAGGATTACGACGTGATCTTCCCCGAGCGCGAGACGCTCGATGCGTATGTGCTTTACGGCAATCTCGTGTCGAATCAGCGCCTGCCGATCATCAAGGACACCTGCACGCTACCGTTGTACGACAAGTACTTTACGGTCGACGCGCTCGTTTTCAAGGATCTCGTGTCGCGCAGTGCGACGCTTCGCAATCGTAAGACGGGCCGTACGCTCCGCCTTGATTTTCCGAACGCGAAGTATTTCGTGATCTGGCATAAGCCGAATGCGCCCTACATCTGCCTTGAGCCGTGGGACGGCGTGCAGGATACGGTGGACGCCGACGGCGATCTGACGCACAAGGAGGGCATTACCGCTCTCGGTGCGCATAAGGAATTCCGCTATACGCATACCATGACCGTGTAAGGAGAGGCAACGATGAATTACCTTTTGGGTATTGATTTCGGCGGCGGCGCGTCAAAGGCGACGCTGATCGACACGGACGGCCGCATCGTCGCGGAGCATACGGTCGAATATCCGACCTATTATCCGACGGTCGGCGCGTGTGAGCAAGACCCCGCCGATTGGCTCGACGCGCTCTGCGAGAACGCAAAGGCGCTTTTGAAAAAGAGCGGTGTTGCGCCTACAGCAATCCTCGCCGTAGCCATTGACTCGGCCACGCATACGTCGCTTTTGTGTGACAGTGATTTCCGCCCGCTTCGCCCCGCGATCCATTGGACGGACACGCGGAGCCGCACGCAGGCCGATCGCATCCGTGCCTCGCACGGGGAGATCATTTTTGAAAAGACCTACCATAAGCCCGACACCATCTGGACGCTCCCGCAGCTGATCTGGGTGCGAGAGAACGAGCCGGAGGTCTTTGCGGCTGCGCGCTATATTTTCTTTGAAAAGGACTATGTGCGCCATTTTTTGACGGGGGTTTTTTGCACCGACTATATCGAGGCCGAGGGCAGT
>CAYULZ010000113.1:0-5370 GCA_964445865.1 uncultured Lachnospiraceae bacterium
GCTTGTAGATGGTAATCTCCGACTGAAATATAAGCTGTATGAATAAGAAAACGGCATTAAAAAAGAGCAAGCATGCGCTTGCTCTTTTTATTTGGGCATAGAGAAGCATCTTCTGTGTCCTGATTCGCTCGATTTTTTGCAAAATGGCAAAGAAATAATTGACAAGTGTGCCGTCTTATGATACAATATTTTTATCAACCACAGAACGAACAACACATAGGGGGCTTTTATGAAAACCAAGATCCGTTCCGCTTTGCTTCTTCTGACTTTGCTTTGCACCTTTGTTTTTTCCGCCTGCGCAACAGATAACTCGGGCACCTCAGCCGGCTCTGTCGGCCTTACCTACAAGGCCAGTGACGATGGCAAGACCTGCACCGTCACGGGCATGGGAACCTGCACCGACAAGGAGCTGAAGATTCCCGAGACCATTGAGGGACACGACGTCACCGCCATCGGCGCGTCGGCCTTCGCCCAGAACGCCGATCTAACCTCGGCTGTCATTCCCTTTGGCGTTAAGACGATCACGACAAACGCGTTTCTGGAGTGCTCCGCGCTGACCTACGTCGTTCTCCCCGCTACCCTCGAGAAAATTGGGGCTTCCGCATTCCGTGACTGTTCGGTACTCGGCACAGTCTATTATGCAGGCTCGCAAAGCGACTGGGCTGACGTAACGATCGGCGATCAAAACGACGATCTCAAGGCTGCTACCGTGCTCTACTACTCCGACTTCGAACCCGCCTCGGGCGGCAACTATTGGCGCTACGTTGACGGCGTGCCGACGAAATGGTAAAAACGTGCAATATAAGAACGGCGATTGCTCTTGAGCAATCGCCGTTCTTTATTAAGAAACGTATGTATTGTAGATGATCTTGGTATCTGCCGTTGAGGTTGCCGCACTGACCGCTGTATCATGATCGGTAATACGGCCGACGGTAACACAGATGTACTTGCCGCCACTCTTCCCCTCCGCATAGGTCACAAAGCAAGCGGTGGGAATATCCTCATAGCCAGTTTTGCCCCCCATAACCGTCACCGTTGAAAGGCGCGGATTATCCTTAAAACGGTCTTTGTCGCTATACCACGCGGCATACACCGTCCCCATACGCGACTTCTGACCGCCAGAATAAACCTGAATGCCCCTGCCCTGATAGGACGTAATAATCTTTTTGGCAAGCGGATTATCCAGTGCGGCCGCCATAATAGCAGCCATATCGTTACAAGTCGTATAGTGGTTGGGATCCTGCAAGCCCGTAACGTTAACAAAGTTCGTGTTCGAAAGGCCAAGGCTTTTCGCTTTTTGGTTCATCAAGGCCACAAAGGCCGATTCCGTTCCCGAAATACGTTCAGCCACGGCAAGGCAAGCAATGGTATCCGAGTTATAATTGATCAGATAGAGCATATTCTCTACCGACACCTGCTCCCCGGCAGTAAAGCCCATGATACCCGATGCCCCCATATCTTGCTGATACTTCACCTGCGACTGCGTCACGGTTAAAAGGTCTTCGAGATAGATGTCGTTACTACTTTTGGCGATCTCCTCACAAGCCACAAGTAATGTCATAACCTTGGTCATAGAGGCAGGGTAGATTCTTGTGTCGGCGTTTTTAGCCGCTGTCACGCGATACGAGGAAAGATCAACCAGAACCGCTGCATGCGAGCTGATATTATCTATGCTTTCTACGCCGCCGGAAGCGGTAATCGCGTAATTACTCCGCGATGGACTGGTCGGCGCAGGCTTGGTTTTATTGACGGCGGTCGGCGTATCGTCTTTATCGTCGTTATTCTTGCTATCCGTCTGTCCGCCACCCGAGGGCTCACTAACGGGAGGGCTCGGCTCGTCCGCGACACACAGCATAACCGTCATGGCCACAAGCATTGAGGCCAGCAAAAGCACGGTGGCGATCAGCGTCACCCAAAAGCCCGTAGACACGGACGAAAAGGGCGAAACGCGCGGCGGCCGCGAGGGACGCGGCGTTTGCGGAGGCGTGGTGCGATTCGGCGTAGGGCGTGGCGGAGTCTGCACGCCGCGAGGATTGGAATTCATAAAGAGTACCGTCCTTTTTTGATGCGTTCTGATTGCTTCTATTTTACCATAAATCCCTTCGCATTGCAAGAGGGCAAGCATATTTTTTCGCCTTTTTTCGCGGCGGACAAAAACGCGGGAGCGCCACACCTTCGGTGTGCGCTCCCGCGCGTCTGTTCTCTATCCTCAAGCGGTTACCCGCCATAGTCCCATAAATGGTTTTATGTGAAATATATGAGATATCCCATTGGGAATGAAACATAGGAATCGGTCAAACGGCCTTATTTCGCGTAGTCGATCGCGCGGCTTTCCCGAATGACGTTGATCTTGATCTGTCCCGGGTACTTGACTTCTTCCTGAATTTTGACTGCCATGTCGCGGGCGATCAGCTTCATGCCGTCGTCGTTGACCTCCTCGGGCTTCACCATCACGCGGATCTCTCGGCCTGCCTGTACGGCGAAAGCCTTATCCACACCCGAGAATCCCTTGGCAATTTCCTCGATCTTTTCGAGTCTCTTGATATAATTCTCCAGATCCTCACGACGCGCCCCCGGTCTTGCAGCCGAAATGGCATCGGCGGCTTGTACGATGACGGCCACGATCGTCTGCGGATCGACGTCTCCGTGGTGCGCCTCAATGGCGTGTACCACCTCACGGCTCTCCTTGTAGCGCTTAGCTACGTTGACACCGAGCTCGACGTGCGAGCCCTCCATCTCGTGGGTCTGCGCTTTACCGATGTCGTGCAAAAGTCCCGCGCGCTTAGCGACGGTGCTGTCCACACCGAGCTCATCGGCGATCATACCTGCGATCAAAGCGACCTCGATCGAATGCTTGAGCACGTTTTGTCCGTAGCTCGTACGGTACTTCAAGCGACCGAGCAGACGAACGAGCTCCGAGTTGATGCCGTGGATACCCACGTCAAAGGTTGCTCTCTCACCTGCCTGCTTGATGCCCGTCTCGACCTCCTTGGCGGCCTTTTCGACCGTCTCCTCGATGCGGGAGGGATGAATACGACCGTCGGTGATCAGCTTCTCCAGCGTGATCCGTGCGATCTCGCGGCGAACGGGATCAAATCCCGACAGCGTAATTGCCTCGGGTGTATCGTCGATGATCAATTCCACGCCCGTCAGCTTTTCCAGCATTTGAATGTTTCTTCCCTCGCGTCCAATGATACGGCCCTTCATGTCGTCATTAGGTAACGACACAACCGACACGGTCGTTTCCGCCACGTGATCGGCGGCACATCTCTGGATCGCCAAGGAAATGATGTTTTTGGCTTTGGCATCTGCTTCTTCTTTGAATTCGTTTTCCAGCTCGGACAACCGATGTGCCAGCTCATGCTTGACCTCGGACTCGACACGGCTGATCAGCTCTTCCTTCGCCTCGGTTGCGGAAATTCCCGAAATTTCTTCGAGTATTTTCATTTCCTGCCGACGAAGCTCCTCGATCTGCTCTCTGAGAGCATCGTTTTCCTTCAGCTTCTTGTCCAGCTGTTCGTTTTTATGCTCAATTGCCTCTGCTTTCTTGTCCAGCGTTTCTTCCTTCTGGGCGACGCGGCGTTCCATACGGGAGACGTCGGCGCGGCGTTCCTTGAGCTCCTTTTCAGCCTCGTTACGCTGTCTGAGGATCTCTTCCTTTGCGCTGATCAGAGCCTCCTTTTTCGCGGTCTCGGCATTCTTTTTGCCTTCCTCGCGGATACGCTTGGCCTCTTCCTCGGCCGATCCGATCTCGGCTTCTGCCTTCTTCTTACGCGCCTGATAACCGACGCGATGGAAAACAAGGCCGAACACAACACCCGATACGACAAAGCAAGCGGCGGCAATTACCACAGCTAACCACAGTTCCATAAAGCACCTCCTTGTCTTTATTTTTTATTGCAAAATTTGTGTAGGATCATACAAATAATACATCTCTGACACATACTTATATTTTACACGATTTTGTTGTATTTGTCAATAAGTTTTCCAAACAATCCTACAAAAAAAGAAAAAGCGACGTACTTTTTTGAAAAAAAGCACGCCGCTTTGTTCGATTATGGAGCAACGACCTCCTGCAAGTAAACCGTGTCTCCCAGACAAATCCGTCCATAGACCGTTTTGGTTTCGCCACCGATCTCGTACGCGATCCGCGCCCAGTTTCCGTTTTGGCTGATACCCGTCACGGACACAACGGCGTCCTTCGAGAGCGTAGTCACAAGGTTCTCGTTATTCGAAGCGTCGGTAAAGGTACGCAGGTTGAGTCCGTTCGCGCCGACGACCTTCATTTTGTAGCCGTCATCGGTGTCGGTAAAGACGAGCGAGCCGGGATTTTGGTTGATGTATTTTGTCTCCACGTAGGCGTAACGTCCCTCGTAAAGGATCTCGGACACCATCTCCCCCCACTCGGTACATTTGAGCTCTGTGCCGAACGGAACCGTGTCAAGCACGGCGCTTTTTTCCGCATCGCCGTAAACCGTGGCTTCCACGGTCATGTCTATCCAAACCGAGATCGCCGTCGTTTCAGGCGTGATGACCGTTACATCTGTGCCAAAGCCGCTCAAAAGATTGGTTCCCTCCGTGATACTTACCGTATCGATATAAACCGTACGAATGCCCGCGATCAGAGGCGTCCACGGCGTCTCACCCTCGGCGTAATCGTAAGTTTCGCCCTCACCCGCAATAATCAGAAGGCCACCGTTATACAGTGCCCACTGCACCGTCTCGCCGCACATACCAACGAGCATAGGAAGCATCAGATCGAGCACCGTTGGATCGCTACCGTCGTCGTACGTAATAACAAGCGCACCGTCAGCATTTTGCGTGATCGATGCGATGCCGCGACCGTCCGTGCCGGGCGTACCGGCGGCACCCGTCTGTCCGTCCGCACCATTTTTACCGTTGGTGCCATTCGTTCCGTCCGCACCGTTTTTGCCGTCCTTTCCGTCCGCACCGTTCTGACCGTCAAGGCCGTCTGCGCCCTTGACGACGCCGAGATTGCTCGACGTGCCGTCAGTATAGGAAAGTATCAGCTCGCCCTTCTCGTTGATCGTCGCCGAACGCACCTCGCGTGAGCCGCAGCCGCTCATCAGCAGAAGCGAAGCCAGAAGAAGGAAAGAAAGCAGCAAGGCAAGCGTTTTTTTCATGAAATATTCCTCCGAAATAAGATACTTTAGTATAACACACTTCTCTACCGATGTCAACGCCATGCAAATAAAAAAGGACGAGAATTAGCGTGATACTCTTAACGGAGTATTCACGCTAAACTATGATTGCCCTTACGGGCAAGTTATCAGATATGAGATGCTTTGCATCGTTATGATTGGCTTCGCCAAGTTTAAGGTTTGATGGGCAATCATATCATAACATTTG
>CAYULZ010000114.1:0-5363 GCA_964445865.1 uncultured Lachnospiraceae bacterium
CTGAAGGCGGCAAAGGGATACTGGGGCGCAAAGTCCAAGCATTTCAAGATGGCAAAGCAAGCCGTAATGAAGAGCGGTAACTATGCTTTCGCCGGAAGAAAGATGAAGAAGAGAGATTTCCGCAGCCTGTGGATCACCCGTATTTCCGCAGAGGCAAAGGCAAACGGCATGAACTATTCGACGTTTATGCACGGCCTCAAGCTTGCTGGAATCGATCTGAACCGCAAGATGCTCTCTGAGCTGGCAGTATCCGACAAGGCTGCCTTCGCCGCCCTCGTCGAGAAGGCAAAGGCTGCTCTTTAATCGAAGAAAAAACCCCGTTTTCACGGGGTTTTCTTTCATATTCAAGATGCCCGCAGATTGGGCAACGGAGCACGTATGGAGATCATTACCTCGCGCCAGAATCCGCTTGTCAAGACGGTGTCGGCGCTGACCGAAAAGAAAAAAAGAAAAGAGACGGGATGCTTCCGTTTGGATGGCAAGAAGCTTGTGGCAGAGGCGGTTCAGAACGGGATGGCGCTGGCGGCGATCCTGGTTCGCGAGGACGCGGTCACTGCCTTTTTGCCTCTATGTGAGAAGGCGATCGCGGCAGGGCTGGTTCCCGCCGAGCGCGTGGTGACGGTGTCGGCATTCGTTTTTGAGAAGTTGACTGAGGAGAAGTCGCCGGAAGGGATCGTAGCGGTCGCGCATATGCCGATCGCCCTTCACATGACGGCGACGCCCGAGGCGCTTTCTGGCCTCGTTCGGCGCGAAGAACGTCTTTTGCTGGCCGAGTCCTTACGCGATCCCGGCAACCTCGGAACCGTGATGAGAAGCTGCGCCGCGCTTGGTATCGATCGGCTGATCCTCAGCGACGATTGTGCCGATCTCTATTCCCCAAAAACCGTTCGCGCGGCCATGGGGGCGTTGTTCCGTTTACCTACGGTGACGGTGTCGGCAAAGGATCTTCCCTTGGCCGTAGTCGCTTTGCGAGAGCAGGGACGGCACGTATATGCAACGGCCTTGCACCGTGAGGCGCGTATGATCGGCGATTGGACGATCAAGGCAGGGGATTGCTTTGTCATCGGCAACGAGGGGCACGGCCTTTCGCAGCCCGTGATCGAAGCGTGCGATGCTTGCGCGGTGATTCCAATGCGCGAGAGGAGCGAATCGCTCAATGCGGCGGCGGCCGCGGCCATCTGCATCTGGGAGACAGTCAGGGCATAAAAAACAAAAAAATCAGCAAAAAAGGGAGTACGTATTGTGAAGGACGAGAATATTTTATATTGGATTTGGCTTGCCGAAGCATGCGGTATCGCGTCAAAATCCTTTGGCCGTTTGGTCACGCGATACGACGATCCCTTTGAGCTGTATCGACTCGAGGAGGAGGAGATCGAGCATCTCGAGGGTGCCGATCCGCTTTTGAAGGAGCGCCTGGGCAATAAATCTCTCGAGTCGGCTTACTCGATCCTCCGCTATTGTAAGCAAAATAAGGTAGAGGTTGTGACGTATGCCGATCCGCGCTATCCTGCGCGGCTGCGTGCCATCGAGGATCCGCCTGTTCTGCTTTACTGCCTCGGTAAATTTCCCGACGTGAACCGTCGGCTTTGCATCGCGGCAGTAGGTACGAGAAAAATGAGCGAGTACGGGCAGGAAACGGCGTATCGGATCGCGTATGAGTTGGCCTCGGCCGGTACGGTGGTGGTCAGCGGCATGGCACTCGGCATCGACGCCGTGTGCGCATCGGCGGCTCTCGAGGCCGACGGCAGTACGGTTGCCGTGCTCGGCTGTGGCGTTTCGGTCGTCTATCCGAAGGAGCATGCGACGCTGATGAAGGCGATTGCGAAAAAGGGCGCGGTTATCACCGAATATCCGCCCGATGAGCGTCCGATCGGACGCAATTTTCCTCGCCGTAACCGCATCATCAGCGGTCTGTGTCAAGGAACGTTGATCGTTGAGGGAGCACCCGGTAGTGGTGCGCTCATTACGGCGTCTCTGGCGATCGCGCAGGGGAGGGAGCTTTTTGCTCTGCCCGGCAAGGTAGACGACAACAATTCCGAAGGGCCGAACGAGCTGATCCAGAACGGTGCGCACGTTGCCCTGCAGGCAGATGATATTCTGCATTTTTACGATTTTCTGTATCACGACGTGATTGATTACAAAAACTTATCCCGTGCGAAAAGGCACGGACACGCGGCAGAAGGTGCGCTGAAAAAGTACGGAGTTGCGTCAGCCGTAAGCCGCGCACCTCGCAAACGCTCCGCACCGCTCACCGAGACGGCAGTTTCTGCCGAGACGGTGCCCGCACCTGCGGCCGCCGCGCCGCGCAAGCATGTCACAAAGCCCGTAA
Source organism: uncultured Lachnospiraceae bacterium (assembly GCA_964445865.1). Classification (GTDB taxonomy): domain Bacteria; phylum Bacillota; class Clostridia; order Oscillospirales; family CAG-272; genus HGM12713. Next base: position 2,330 of record CAYULZ010000114.1, read on the forward strand.
CGGCGGAAGCTCCCGCGGTTGCGGTTGCCGAAGAACCCAAAAAGACTCCCGTAAGCGTCGATCGCTCGCAGGAGATTCTGGTATCGCTCGACGATACCTCACGTAAAGTATTGGAATCCATGCCCTTGGACCGTGCCGTTAACCCCGACGCCATTGCTGCGACGGGACTGGATATGGGCGACGTGATGACCTCGCTGACCATGCTGGAGCTTGGCGGCTTTGTTACGTCCCTGCCGGGCGGTCTGTATATGCGCAAATAATCGCAAATCGGGCTAAACACATAGAAACTGAAGGTTGGAAAGGAAATAAATATGGCAAATCTGGTTATCGTGGAGTCGCCCTCCAAGGCGTCGACGATCAAGAGCTATCTTGGCTCAAACTATAAGGTTATTGCCTCCAAGGGACACGTGCGTGATCTTCCCAAAAGCTCGCTCGGTGTCGATCTGGAGAACAATTTCGAAGCACACTATATCAACATTCGCGGCAAGGGCGACCTGATCCGTGAGATCCGTAAGGAAGCCAAGGCGGCCAATAAGGTCTTTCTTGCGACCGACCCTGACCGCGAGGGAGAGGCCATTTCGTGGCATCTGGCCGTCGCGCTCGGCATTCCCGTGGAGAATACGCTCCGCGTCAGCTTTAACGAGATCACGAAAACGGCGGTAAAGGCTGCCATCAAGGCTCCCCGTCAGATTGACATGAACCTCGTTAACGCCCAGCAGGCAAGAAGAATCCTTGACCGTATCGTCGGCTACAAGCTTTCCCCCTTCCTCTGGAAGAATATCCGCAGCGGCCTTTCTGCAGGGCGCGTACAGTCGGTGGCTACCCGCATGATCGTGGAACGCGAGGAGGAGATCCGTGCATTCGTGCCCGTCGAATATTGGACGGTCGATGCTCACCTCGTGTCAGCCGATGGCAACGAATTTGCCGTTCGCTTTTACGGCGATGAGAAGGGCCGCATCAAGCTTCACTGCGAGGATGATGCGATGAAGATCGTGAACGCCGTAAAGGGTAAGGATTTCCGCGTGGCATCGGTGAAAAAGTCCAAGCGTAAGAAGCTTCCCGCGCCGCCCTTTACCACCTCGACCCTCCAGCAGGAGGCCGCCCGTAAGCTCGGCTTCCAGTCCCAGCGCATCATGCGCATCGCGCAGGAGCTCTACGAGGGCGTGAACATCGGCTCGGAGAACGGCGGTGTACAGGGTTTGATTACCTACATGCGTACCGACTCGCTCCGCGTGTCAAACGATGCCCAGACCGAGGCGCGCGACTATATCGGTGAAAAATACGGCGAGAAATACGCCCCCACGAGCCCCAGAGTCTACAAGGCACGCGCCGGTGCACAGGATGCGCACGAGGCCATTCGCCCGACGCGCGTTGGCATTGAGCCCGCCAAAATCAAAAAGTATCTGACGACCGACCAGTTCAAGCTTTATAAGCTGATCTGGGAGAGATTCATTGCCAGCCAGATGGAATCGGCACTGCTCGCAACCGTGACGGCCGATTTTGAATCGGAGGGCTATATCTTCCGCACGAGCGGCTATACCGTCGATTTTCCCGGCTATATGGCCGTATACGAGGAGAGCGAGGAGGAGAGCCGCGCAGGTGCCGATGAGCCGAGCGAGCAGAAGAATATCCGTCTGCCCAAGGTCAAGGAGGGCGAGCATGTGCATTCGGCCGATATTCTGCCCGACAAGCACTTTACCGAGCCCCCCGCACGCTACAACGATGCATCGCTTATTAAGTTCCTTGAGGAAATGGGCATCGGCCGTCCGAGTACCTTTGCCACTATCATTACGACGATCATTGCCCGTAACTATGTCAAGCGTGAGGGCAAGTCGCTCGTTCCTACGCCTACGGGCGAGCTGACCAACCGCTTGATGAAGGAGAGCTTCCCTGACATCGTTGACTATCAGTTTACAGCCGAGATGGAGGACGATCTCGACGGCATTGAAAACGGTAAGACCTCGATGGACGCCGTGCTGACCGAGTTCTGGCACGACTTTGAGAAGGAGCTCGAGGCGGCCAACGAAAAGATCAAGAGCGAGGAGATCGAGGTCCCCGTGGAGGAGACCGACATTATTTGCGATAAGTGCGGAAGCCGCATGATCGTTAAGAACGGGCGCTTCGGCAAGTTTGCCGCCTGCCCGAATTACCCGACCTGCCGCAACACGAAGCCCCTCAATCGGACGGCAAATACCGACGGAGAGGGAACGGCAACCGAGAAGAAGCCGATCGTGGCTGATTTTAAGTGTGAAAAGTGCGGTGCAGATATGGTGCAGAGAAGCGGCAAGTTCGGCACGTTCTTTGCGTGCAGTCGCTATCCCGAATGTAACTTTACCAAGCAAAAGACGCGTGACATCGGTGTGCCCTGCCCGAAGTGCGGTGCGAAGATCGTCATGAAAAACGGCAAAAACCGCACGGTGTTTTACAGCTGTGAAAAATATCCGGATTGCGACTTCTCCTCGTGGGATCTGCCCACGAACGAGCATTGCCCCGATTGCGGTGGCCTTCTGTTCCGTAAGAAGGGACAGTCGATGCTTGTCTGCCACAATAAGGAATGCGGATTTAAAAAGGCAATGGAGACCGAGCAGGAGTGATCCCTCGGGCTTTGGAAAAAACGATGAAAAAACCTACCATTACGATTTACGGCGCGGGGCTTGCAGGCTGTGAGGCGGCCTGGCAGGCCGTCCGCGGCGGCGCGGCGGTTCGGCTCGTCGAAATGAAGCCGAAGCAGTTTACGCCCGCGCACCATTCGGCACAGTTTGCTGAGCTTGTCTGCTCCAACTCTCTGCGCTCGGACAGCGTGTCCAACGCCGTGGGGCTTCTCAAGGAGGAACTGCGTCGCATGGGCTCTCTCATCATGGAGGCGGCCGACGCGACGCGCGTGCCTGCGGGCTCGGCGCTCGCTGTGGACCGCGACCGCTTTTCGGCGTATATTACGGACAAGATCCGCAATCACCCCGACATCGAGGTGATCGAGGGCGAGGCTGACGGCGTGCGCGAGGACGAGATCTCGGTGATCGCCACGGGGCCTCTG
>CAYULZ010000115.1:0-5359 GCA_964445865.1 uncultured Lachnospiraceae bacterium
GATTCTGCAGGTCAATCCCACGCCCTTCTGCATTCTCGATGAGATCGAGGCGGCGCTGGACGAGGTCAACGTGGCGCGCTTTGCCGAGTACATCAAGCGGTATTCGAGCGAGACGCAGTTCATTCTGATCACGCACCGCCGCGGTACGATGGAGGCGGCCAATCGCCTGTACGGCGTGACCATGCCCGAGCGAGGCATCTCCAAGGTGCTCGAGCTCGATATTAACGATATTTCCAAGAAAAAAGGAGAAGACTGGGATGGCATTTTTGGATAAATTAAAGGCAGGCCTTTCCAAGACCAAGAACGCGATCTTCGGCCAGATCGACGAGGTGATGAAGAGCTTCGTTCGCGTGGATGAGGATCTGCTCGACGAGCTCGAGGAGCTTTTGATCATGGCCGACATCGGCGTGGCGGCGACCGAGGATATCATGGAGCAGCTGCGTGATGCGGTCAAGTCGGGACGTCTCAAGGAAAAGGAGCAGGTGACCGACGCGCTCAAGAGCATTCTTGCCGATATGATCGGCGAGGGCGAGCCCTTGACGCTCGACACGACCCCCTCCGTAGTGCTCGTGATCGGTGTCAACGGCGCGGGCAAGACAACCTCGATCGGAAAAATTTCCAATCGGCTGATTGCTTCGGGCAAAAAGGTGGTCGTTGCGGCGGCCGATACCTTCCGCGCGGCGGCAATTGACCAGCTTGCCGTGTGGTGTGAGCGCTCGGGCGCGGAGCTCGTTCGTCAGAACGAGGGAAGCGATCCCGCGGCTGTGGTGTTCGATGCGATTGCTTATGCGCGCCGCAAGCAGGCCGACGTGCTGATCATCGATACGGCGGGGCGCTTGCACAACAAGAAAAATCTGATGAATGAGCTGGCCAAGATTAACCGCGTGATCGAGCGCGAGCTTCCCGACGCGTCGCGCGAGAACCTTCTCGTTCTCGACGCCACGACGGGGCAGAACGCCGTACTGCAGGCCAAGGAGTTCAGCCATGCGGCCGATATTACGGGACTTGTGCTTAATAAGCTCGACGGTACGGCCAAGGGCGGTATTGTGCTCTCAATCAAGAAGGAGCTGAATATCCCCGTTAAATTCATCGGTGTCGGTGAGAAGATTGACGACATGCAGGAGTTTGACGCCTCCGAGTTCGTTGAAGCCTTTTTTGCGTGAGGTTTTATCATGAAAATGGTATTGGCTTCCCGCAACCGCCACAAGATCGCCGAGCTGGAGACGTTGCTGTCCGAATATATCGACGGTGTGGAAATCCTCTCGCTCGACGAGGTGGGCATTGTGGGTGAGATCGAGGAAAACGGAACGACCTTTGAGGAAAACGCGCTCATTAAGGCGCGCGTGGCCGCAACGTCGGGACAGATCGGTCTCGGCGACGACTCGGGTCTTACGGTTCGTGCGCTCGGCGGTGCACCGGGAATTTATTCGGCACGCTACGCCGGAGGGCATGGCAATACGGAAGAAAACAATACGCTTCTCCTGAAAAACATGGAGGGCGTGAGCGACCGCTACGCCGAATTCGTCTGCGTCATTGCGTGCGTTTTGCCAAATGGCGAGGAATTTTGTGTGCGCGGCACGGTTGCAGGAGAGATTCTCTCCTGCTATCACGGAGAGGGTGGCTTCGGCTACGATCCGATTTTCTTTGACCCCAAGAAAAACAAGACCTTTGCCGAAATGAGCGCCGAGGAAAAGAATGCGGTATCCCATCGTGGGCATGCCGTATCGCTCTTTGCCGAGGAGCTGAAGCGGCGGGGAATACAATGAAAAGCAAGTGGAGAATAAGATGCTGACATCGAAACAAAGAGCTTACCTGCGCGGCCTTGCCAACGGCGAGCCCGCCATCATGCAGATCGGAAAGGGCGGAATCCAGGACAATCTCGTCAAGACCGTTTCGGACGCGCTTGAGGCACGCGAGCTGATCAAGCTTTCGGTGCTCGAAAACTGTATGGAAACGCCGAAGGAAACGGCAAACGCCCTCGCGGCGGCAACGAATGCTGACGTCGTAGGCGTTGTGGGAAGAAAAATCATATTGTACCGCGAATCGGTCAATAATAAGAAAATAGAGCTATGACGGGACAGAACGCGGCTGATATGCTGCGCGTGGGCGTCTACGGAGGTACCTTCGCTCCCGTTCACAACGGTCACGTGCAGGCGGCAAAGGCCTTTATGGAGCAGATGAAGCTCGACTATCTGTTCATCATTCCAACCTATCTGCCGCCGCATAAGCAGATCGACGGTAGCGACAATCCGCTTTACCGCTTGCGTATGTGCGAGCTGGCCTTCGCGGACGTGGAGGGCGTGGTGGTCTCCGATATGGAGATCCGTCGCGGCGGAAAAAGCTACACCTACGACACGCTTATGGAGCTCGCGCGCCCTGATACCCGGTTGTTTTTGCTCTGCGGTACCGATATGGTGCTGACCTTTGACACGTGGTATCGCTTCGAGGATATTTTGAAGCTTTGCTATCCAACCTACGTGCGACGGGAGAACGATCCCATTCTGACGAGTCGGATCGTTGCCAAGATCACCGAATATTACGAAAAATACGGCGTGATGTTCCGTCGGATCGTAACCGAGCCGACGGTGCTCTCCTCAACCGACGTGCGCCGCGCGGTGCGCGAGGGAAGGGATATTTCGCCGATGGTTCCCACGGCGGTTGCTCGCTTTATTCGGGACAACCAGTTGTACGTGCAAGAGGGAGAGGCTGAATGATCACCGAAGAAATGCTGGACGCGCTCCGCGCCGACGTGGCCGCGAGCATGTCCGAAAAACGGTTTCGGCACACGGCCGAGGTCGAGAAGATGGTTGCGCGCTTGGCGGAGCTTTATCTGCCGCACAAGGAGCGCATGCTCCGTGCGGCGGCTCTGCTTCACGACATCACGAAGGAATATTCCACGGCCGATCAGCTTCGCCTGTGCGCCCTGCACGGGCTTGCGGTGACCGAGGACGACCGCGGCGCGCCCAAGACCTTTCACGCGCGTACGGCGGCGGCCGAGATTCCTCACCGCTATCCGACCTTTGCTGACGAGGAGCTTGTCCGTTGCGTGCGTTATCATACGACGGGACGGCGGGGTATGACGCTTGAGGAAAAGCTCGTCTATCTGGCCGATTATATCGACCTATCACGCACCTTCCCCGACTGCGTAACGCTTCGGAATACCTTTTTTGAGGCAAAGCCTGAGTGCATGGACGGGGAAGAACGGCTTGCGCACTTGGACAACGTACTGATTTTATCCTTTGATATGACGATTCGCGCCTTGCTCGAGGACGGCGCTCCCATCAGCGCCGACACCTTTGAGGCGCGCAACGAGCTGATTGCGAAGAACGGGCATCGCACATAACCTTGAGACAACTCTTTTTTGATACATAATCATATCAAAAAGGGGAAGTCATATGTCCAAACGGGAATTGGGAAAGCGAATCGCCCTTGCGGCAGGCATCGTTCTACTCGTCGCCCTGCTTACGGTCCTTGTGATCGCACGCAACGGGCGTTCGGAACGCATCATCACAGAGGAGGAAACGGCAAGGACGGCCTCGACATCTGTCGAGCCGATCCATATTTTGGTGGCCGGAGAGGATCGTACCTCGGGGCTTCACGACGTGCTGATGCTCGTGCGTGTCGATCCGTCGACCGCGCACGTCAGCATTTTGCAGATCCCGCGTGACACCTATGCGGCCTACACCGACGGCTCTTACCGCAAGCTCAACGGCGCGGCGAAGCGCCTTGGCGGCATGGAGGCCTTGTGTGACTTTTTGTCGGGTGCCTTTGACGTGGAGATCCAACGATACGTTTCCTTGGATGCCGACGTGCTTTCCACGGTCGTAGATGCAGTGGGCGGCGTTGAGATCACGCTTCCCGAGGCACTTCACTACGAGGATCCCGCACAGGGGCTTTCGATCCATTTGCCTGCGGGCAAGCAAATGCTCGACGGTAAGCAGGCCGAATATTTCGTGCGCTACCGTATGGGCTACGTGCGCGGCGACCTTGGCAGAATCGACGCGCAGAAGCTTTTTCTTGCGGCGCTCGCTGCAAGGCTTCGCACCTCGTTCGACCTTTGGTCGGCTACGCGCCTTGTGGCAACGATTTTGCCGCATATGGATACCAATCTCAGTCTTGGCGAAGCAACGACGCTTGTGCGGACGGCCTTTGCTGTCGACGACGAAAGCGTGGTCATGCTGACGCTTCCCGGCGAGGAGACGGTGGCCGAGCAAAGCGGAGCGTCCTATTACGCGCTTTCTGCCCCCTCAACGGCCGAGGTACTCGCCCACTATTTTGGCTCCGATTCCACGCGCTTTGACCCCGATCGCGTCTTTTATAATCCGCGATATGAGAGCTTTCGGCGCATTTATGAGACCCCCTGCGATTATACCGTGTATTCGATGGGAGCACTTGCGAAGCAGGGAATAGAAATTGAGAAAACCGACGGATAAGCCTTGACAAAACGGCTTTTATGCATTACAATAATAAGGTATGAAAAGATCACGGTGAAGGGGGAGTCCTTGCCGTGTGTGAGGAAAGGATAAAACATGGATCAGATGGAAATGACGAAGGAGCCGTTGCCCTCGCTGAAGGACGCGGACGCCGAGGAGCTGGCGCATGCTATTGCCGAGGTTCTGGACTCCAAAAAGGGATACGATATCAAGGTTGTGCACGTGGCCGATAAGACGGTCATTGCCGACTATTTCGTGATCTGCTCGGGTAACACCGGCACGCAGGTCAAGGCGCTTGCGGGGGAGGTCGAGTACCGTATCGGTCAGCGCGGCGTCGAGCCTTACGGCGTTGAGGGCAGAGACAACGGTGCGTGGGTGATCGTGGATTACAGCCACGTCATTGTACACGTGTTCAGCCGCGATGCGCGCGAATTTTATAAGCTCGATAAGCTGTATGCCGACTAAAGACAATGAAGATCGAACCGAAAGGAATAGCATAAAATGAAGTACAATCACAGCGAAATTGAAAAGAAGTGGCAGGCGTATTGGGAGAAGAATGAGATCTTCAAGACCGACGTCTGGGATTTCTCCAAGCCGAAATATTACGTGCTCGATATGTTCCCGTATCCGTCGGGCGTCGGCCTGCATGCCGGACACCCCGAGGGCTATACGGCGACCGATATCGTGTCGCGTATGAAGAGAATGCAGGGCTATAACGTTTTGCATCCGATGGGCTACGACTCCTTCGGCCTTCCCGCCGAGCAGTACGCCGTCAATACGGGCAACCACCCGAACGGCTTTACGCAGGAGAACATCAAGACCTTCTCGAAGCAGCTCAAGGAGCTCGGCTTCGACTACGACTGGAGCAAGATGATCGCGACGAGCGATCCCGAGTTCTACCGCTGGACGCAGTGGATCTTCAAAAA
>CAYULZ010000116.1:0-5300 GCA_964445865.1 uncultured Lachnospiraceae bacterium
TGCGTGCCGTGTTCGATGCAAAACCGATCGTTGGCCGCCTTCAGGTCCGCCACGCAACGGTTAAAATTCTCGGTCAGCTCCACCGAGACGGTTTGATATTGTTTCATGATTCGCTCTCGATCGTTTTCTGTGAAATATCGTCGGAATATATAGGTATTCCAATTATATTATTATACTACAAATCGCGAAATTTGTCAAGGTCGCGCGCTTTTTTTCAAGAAAAACTCATGCAATTTTCCACACACTTACTGTTCATAAAAAAGTTCCCGATAAATGACCCGTTTCGCATACTTTCTTCATAAAATATTTTTAGATTGGTCACAATTATGGTGTATAATGTAAAATGATTATTTATTAGATTCTTTCGCAAGGAGGAAGCATGACACCACAAATGCTCAAGGTCACCGAGGCGATGTCCCTGACTGCCATTCAAACCGATCGCTTCAAGACCGGTGTTCTGACCTTTACCTTACTTTCCCCCCTGTCTCCAAAAAACACCGCGCTACATATTCTGCTTGCCGGCATGATGAGACGGGGCACGCAAAAATATCCCTCCATTTCCCTGATCAACCGCCATCTGGACGAGTTATATGCCACCGACGTAGAGATCCGAAGCGCAAAGCTCGGAAAAAATCTTTTGCTCACGCTCACAGCCGAGATGCTCGATCCGCGCTATATTCCCAGCGACGACGACATTCTGGACGGCGTGATCGAGACCGTGGCCGAGCTTTTGCTTCGTCCCCTTCTCAAGAACGGCCGTTTCGATGAGAATACCGTTCGTCAGGAGATTCGCCACGCCATCGATGCGCTGGACGCTGAAATCAATAACACGCGCACCTATGCAATCACCCGATGCCACGAGCAGATGTATCGAAACGATCCCGAATATCCCACCGTTGCCGCACTCCGACAGCAGCTGGAGGCCGCCGATTCGTACATGCTTTACGAGCACTACCGTTCCCTCCTTTCGTCCTCCGCGATCGACGTGTTCTACGTGGGAAGTACCGCGCCCAAAGAAGTGGCAAGCAAGCTTTCACGCGTTTTTGCCGATCTGCCGACGGCCGTCCCCTTCGTACCGATCCCCTTGTCGGCCGCTACGTCCTGCGAGAAGACCGAAAAGACCGAGCGAATGCCCGTTTCCCAAGGTAAGCTAGCCATGGGCTTTCGAACGGGAATTTGTGCAAAAGCCGACGGCTGCGCGCACGATCACGCACTTCTGCTCAATGAGATCTTCGGCGGCTCTGCCGCTTCCAAGCTCTTTTTGAACGTCCGCGAAAAAATGAGCCTTTGCTATTACTGCTCGTCCTCGTACAGCATTTATACGGGCGACATGATCGTCTCCTCGGGGATCGAGGTCAAGAACCGTGCCGTAGCTGAACAGGCCATTCACGAGCAAATGGACGCGATCCGTTGCGGAAGCATCAGCGATGCCGAGCTTCTGGCGGCAAAAAAATCGTTGACCAACTGCTACCGTCAGCTCCATGACAATCCATTGGATCTGCAGGCCTTTTACAGTGCCCGCCGTCTATTCGGCATCACCGAAACCATCGAAAGCGCCTGCGAGCGCTTGATGGCCGTCCGTCTTGAGGACATCGTCGCACTTGCCAACCGAACCGTATGCGATACCGTTTTCTTCGTCGAGGGCACGCGTCTGTCGACCGAGGAGAGAGAGGAGGCCGCCGATGAGGAATAATTGGTTGAAAACCGTCTATGAAAGCCGACTGTTACATGAGTCGTATGAGAAATATACCCATCCCTGCGGGCTGGACATTTACGTCTTCCCAAAGGATATGAGCACCACCTACGCCATTCTTGGCACGCGCTACGGATCGCTTCACAACCGCTTCCGCCTGGCTACCGAGGACGAAATGGTGACTGTCCCCGACGGCATTGCACATTTTCTTGAGCATAAGCTTTTTGTAGCCGAGGACGGTAGTGATTCCTTTGAGCGCTTCTCGGAATACGGCGCTGACGCCAACGCGTATACGTCTTTCAACAAGACCGCATATCTGTTCAGCTGCACCGAGCGCTTTGAGGAATCGCTCGGCGAGCTTCTGGATTTTGTCACGCATCCCTATTTCACAAAGGAATCGGTCGAATCCGAAATGGGCATTATTTCCGAGGAAATACGCATGTACGACGACAATCCCTCCGACCGTTGCTTTTACGGGCTTCTCGAGGCCATGTACGAGCATCACAGCGTACGCCGCAATATCTGTGGCTCCTGCGCTTCGATTCGCAAAATCACGCCCGCACTTCTCTACCGCTGTTACGAGTGCTTTTATCAGTTCTCGAATATGGCGCTGATCGTATGCGGCAACGTCGATGTACAAACTGTTCTAAGCATTGCCGACCGCCATCTCCCACAGGAGGCGACGAACGTTGCGGTCATCTGCGCCAATGAGAACCGCGACGAGACACCATACGTCTTTGAAGCGGAGCACATCGAGCACATGCAGGTATCCAAGCCCCTCTTTGCCATCGGCTTCAAGGACACCGACATTCCTGCCGATTCCGAAAAGCGACAGCGCAAGGATGCGGCCATGGCCATTCTCGACGAGATGCTCTTTGCGCGGGCCGGTGAGCTTTACCGCTCGCTGTTCGAGCGCGATCTGATCTCCCCTGCCTTTTCTTACGGTTACACGATCTCCGAATCCTTTGCCTACCACTCCCTTTCCGGTGAGGCAAGCGATCCTCGGGCGGTGCTCCGCGAGATCCGCGCATATCTGGATAAAACCGCCGAAGAAGGACTTTCACGCGAGGATTTCGAGCGTGCCAAGCGCGTCATGTATGCAGAGTTTGTCAAATCCTTTGATTCGACCGACAATATTGCGAACAATCTGTTGACCTTTATCTGCGAGGACACCGAGCTGTTGCATTATGCGGATATTTTGTCCGACGTCACCTTTGAGGAGGTCTGTGCTTACTTTGACGTAGCCTTCCGTGAGGAATACACCGCGCTTTCGATCATTCACCCCATTCAGTAAAATGCAAAGAAGGAGAATTTTATGGTTACCATATCGTTTCCCGGACTCGGCATCGAGCCGTTCGAGGTCAACCCCGTCGCATTCGGCTTCGGCAACATTGAGGTCAGATGGTACGGCCTCATCATCACGCTCGGTATTGTTCTGGCCTTTCTTTATACTGCCTATCGCTCCAAGCAGGAGGGGATCGTATTTGACGATCTGCTCGACATCGCGATCTTCACCGTGATCTTTGGCGTAATCGGCGCGCGTACCTATTACGTGCTCACCACGCTGGGGGAATACGACAGCTTTTTGGACGTCATCGCGATTTGGAACGGCGGCATTGCCATTTACGGCGCGATCATCGCGGGCGGCATTACGATCTTTGCCGTCTGCCGATACAAAAAGATCCCCTTTCTCAAAATGTTTGACGCAACGGTACCGGGTGTCATGATCGGACAGATCCTCGGCCGTTGGGGCAATTTTTTCAACGGAGAGGCCTACGGCACGCAGGTGCTTGAGGGCAGCCCCCTCTATGTTCTCCGAATGGGTCTGGTTCCGAACGTGGACAGCTACACGCAGATGTATTATTTCCACCCAACCTTCCTCTATGAATCACTTTGGAATCTCGTCGGCTTTCTTCTCATTCATTTTCTTTACAAGAAGAAAAAATTTGACGGTCAGGTATTCTTTATGTACATCACGTGGTACGGCTTCGGCCGCATGCTCATTGAAGGTCTGCGAACCGACAGCCTTTACGTCGGCGTATTCCGTATCTCGCAGGTGGTCGGCTTCCTGTGCTTCGTCACGGGTGCGATCGTGCTGATTGCACAGCTTTTGCGCGTGCGCCGCAAGCAATTGAATACCATCGACTATATCCCCGCCTACGAAAAGCTTTCTCACATGAAGCCCTACATGGCGAGCGAGGCCGAAACGACCGATGCTCCGAGTGAGGAGACCGAAGATCCTACCTCGAACGAGGAAAATGAAGAATCAGAAAGGGAGTAAATTATGGCAAACATCATTGACGGAAAAAGAATTTCAGCCGAGGTTCGTGCCGAATTAAAGCAAGAAACCGAAGAATTTGTAGCAAAAACGGGCGTGCGCCCCGGCCTTGCCGTTATTATTGTAGGAAGCGATCCCGCCTCGCAGGTCTACGTGCGTAACAAGCGCCGTGCGTGTGAGGAGGTCGGCTACTACTCCGAGGCCTACGAGCTTCCCGAGAACACCACACAGGCCGAGCTGAACGCCCTTGTAGACAAGCTCAACGCTGACGAGAAGATCCACGGCATTCTCTGCCAGCTCCCTCTGCCCAAGCACTTGGACGAAAACGAGGTCATTCTCCGCATTGATCCCAAAAAGGACGTCGATGCGTTCCACCCTTATAACGTCGGAAAGATCATGATCGGCGACTATGCCTATCTTCCCTGCACGCCCGCAGGCGTGATGGTGCTTCTTGAGCGAAGCGGTATTGAGATTGCGGGCAAGGAGTGTGTCGTGGTCGGACGCTCGAACATCGTGGGCAAGCCGCAGGCGATGCTCCTTCTGCACGCGAACGGCACGGTTACCGTCTGCCACAGCCGCACGAAAAATCTTGCCGAGGTCTGCCGCCGCGCCGATATTCTCGTTGCGGCCATCGGTAAGGCTGATTTCTTTACGGGTGACATGATCAAGGAGGGCGCGGTCGTTATTGATGTCGGCATGAACCGTCGTGCCGACGGCAAGCTGACGGGCGACGTTGATTTTGAATCGGTTGCCCCGAAGGCCTCTTATATCACCCCCGTCCCCGGCGGTGTCGGTCCGATGACCATCACGATGCTGATGAAAAACACGCTCACGGCGGCTAAGATGGCGGTTGAGAAATAAGAAAAATAAGGAAAAGAAAAAACGGTGGTCTCTTAAAGGAGACCACCGTTTTTATCGTTTTTTATAAAAAAGAACCGAGATCCTTGCGGATCTCGGTTCGTATGTTTTTTAGTGAATGATGCAACGCTCGGTGTCGTTGTCGAAGATGTGAAGTCTCGACATATCGAACGCAACCTTAATCTTGTCGCCGGCTCTGGACAACGAACGAGAGGAAACGCGTGCGATGAGGTTGGTCTCACCAATGGTAAGGTAGAGATAAATCTCGGCACCCATAAGCTCGGTAACCTCAACATCAACATCGAAGGAGGAATCAGGCATATTTTCAACGGTCTCTGCATTGTCGGAGATCGCCTCGGGACGCAGACCAACCACAACCTCCTTGCCGATGTACTCAGCAAGCTCGGGAGCAGCAGCCTTCTCTGCGGGAAGCTTCAAGGAGAGAGTCTCAAAGTTAAAGAAGACATCCTC
>CAYULZ010000117.1:0-5290 GCA_964445865.1 uncultured Lachnospiraceae bacterium
TGACGGTATTAGTTTCGAATATAACGCTTGGTTTAGCGGTTTGAGAATTCGGCTTGACCACACCTTTGACCATCTACGGCTTCGGACTGCATGGAAACAGTGCTTACAAGAGCATCGGAAAGCATCGTTTTCGGACACGAAAGCCCCGAAAAGCCTTGTAAATCAAGGAAAAAACTATCATCTTACGCTTCGGGACCAAGAGGTCGGGTGTTCGAATCACCTCACTCCGACCATCAAAAGGACCTCAAGTCTTGTTTTTACAAGACTTGAGGTCCTTTTTTGCTTTGCTTTTTTATATTGCCATCGCATTTGAGCACATGTTTGACTATTTACAGAACGGGAATCATCGCAAAAACAGATGAAGAAGCTTTTCGTATAGCCTGCTCCGATAGGGCTGATAACGCATCGGCAGATCAAGCCACGTCTTCTTGTTGACGATGGATTTGGTGTGCGAAAAGGCATCGAAGCCATCCTTGCCGTGATACGAGCCCATGCCGCTCGCACCGACACCGCCAAAGCCCATCTCGCTCGTGGCCAGATGAATGACGACGTCGTTGATACAGCCACCACCGTAGGAGAGCTCTGTGGTTACTCTCCAAATATGCTTTTTGTTGCTTGTGAAAAGATAGAGCGCAAGTGGCTTATCCTTTTGCTTTAAGCCTTGGAGCATGGCGTCAAAATCGTCGAAGGTAAGGATCGGCATGATGGGGCCGAAGATCTCCTCGCCCATGACGGCGTCGGCTTCGGTCACGTTGTCCATGACCGTCGGGGCAATGCGGCAGGCATCGGCATCGGTCTGGCCGCCGATGACAACCTTGCTCTCGTCGATCAGACCGCACAGACGGGTGAAATGCTTGTCGTTAATGATCTTTCCGTAGTCGCTGTTTTCAAGCGGGTGCTCCCCGTACTGCGTACGAATCTGTTTTTTTACCTCGGTTACAAAGCAATCCTTGATCGAACGCTCGCAGAGGATATAGTCGGGAGCGACGCAGGTCTGGCCGCAGTTGAGATATTTGCCGAACACGATACGCTTGGCCGCCAATGGGATATTCGCGCTCGCATCGACGATGCAAGGGCTTTTTCCGCCCAGCTCGAGCACGACGGGGGTCAGATGCTCGGCTGTATGACGTAGCACCTCGCGTCCGACCGTTTGACTGCCCGTGAAGAACACGAAATCGAATGCTTGATCGAGCAGCGCCGCATTTTCGGCGCGGCCGCCCGTGACGACTGCCACGTATTCGGGTGCAAAGCATTCCTTGATGATTTTTTCTACAATTTTACTTGTGGTAGGGGAGTAGGCGCTCGGCTTGACGATGGCCGTGTTGCCTGCGGCGATCGCGTTCGCCAAGGGATCGATCGTTAAGAGAAAGGGATAGTTCCACGGACTCATAATGAGCACGTTGCCGTACGGCACGGATTGCTTAAAGCTGCGTGAGGGGAACTGCGCGAGGGGCGTGGAGACGGTCTTGGGTCTTGCCCATTTTTTTACGTGCTTGATCATATACGAGATCTCGGTTAGTACAAGGCCGCTTTCGCACATGAAGCCCTCGTAATGGCTTTTGCCGAGGTCGGCGGTGAGTGCGTCGTTGATCTCGGTCTGATATTTCTTTACCGCGGCATACAGCGTTTTTAACTGTTCGAGGCGGAAGCGGACGGGGATCGTTGCCCCGCTTTGGTAATAGGCTCTTTGCTTTTCGAGCAAAGCGCAGATCTCTTGTTGCGTCATACCTTTCTCCTTTTGCTTTTTTACGCTTTTTCAAATCCGATGAGCAGACCGCCTTTTTCCGCGTAAAAGCTACAAAGGCCGCGGAGCTTATGGATCTCGACCTGTACCTTTTCAAATTTCGTCTGGATCAGCTCCTTGAGGCGAAGCGCGGCCGATTCGTTCGAGGCGTGGGCGATGCTGACCTTGCCATGGCGAAGTCCCAACGCTTCAAGATCCCCGAGCAGAGTCTCCAGCGAGCGGGTCTCTCCGCAGCATTTGTGGGTTGGTGCCAAGGTTCCCTCGTCACTTGCTTTTCCGACGATGCAGATGCCGACGAGTCCCGCAATACGCGCGACTGCAGGGGAAACGCGGCCGTTGTTGGCAAAATTTTTCAACGATTTGAGCATAAACACGAGGCCCGTTTTCTTTG
The DNA here is from genome assembly GCA_964445865.1 of uncultured Lachnospiraceae bacterium. Taxonomy (GTDB): domain Bacteria; phylum Bacillota; class Clostridia; order Oscillospirales; family CAG-272; genus HGM12713. The sequence continues at coordinate 2,136 of CAYULZ010000117.1, forward strand.
CGTATCGCTGAATGCTTTTGCAAATCTCCTCATATTCCATGCCGCCAAGAATGTATTCCTTGAGCTTTTCTACAGTCAAGGTGATCTCGGGACCCGCCGAGCGCGTATCAAGCACGAATACCCGTCGGCCCTCATGCTCGGATTCGTAGATCTGCTTGGCGGCGCACGCGGTGTTGTAGCTGCCCGAAAGGGCACTGGTGATCGTCACGCAAATGACGTCGTCGGCCTCGCCGAAGGCCGCGAGCCAATCGGCGGTGTTGGGGCAGGAGGTTTGGGACTTGCCCTTGTATTTGTCAAAATAGTCGACCATTTCCTCGACGTCAAGACGCTCGTCGTCAACAAACTCCCGCTCGGCAGTTATGATCTTCATGGGGGCACAAGCAAATTCCACCTCGCTCAATGCTTGAATATCGGACGACGAATCGCTTACAATTTTAATGTTTCTTCGTGTCATTATTCGATCTCCACGACCCCGTTAGGCTTGACGGTGACCGTCATGCCGTCCTTTACGTATGCGAGAAATTCCTCACCGAGGCAATCGACGACGGGCATGGAAACACCCTCCACCCAAACGTCGGCCAGCACGGCACCGGCCGCTGCGAGCGAGTCGATATGATTGGCAAAAAGCATACAAGCAGGATTTTTCTCCATTGCGCAGGCACAGTAAAGCACAAGACCGCCCGTGGTCGAGCCGATGGTCTGCGGCAGGCAGAGTGCCTTGCCGATCAAGGGCTTTCCGTGGAGCTCCTTGTTGTTCTGATCTCCACACTTGACCTCCTTATCGCCGAACTGCAGGGCCATCTGAAGCGATGCGAGGGTATTGAAGCCCTCGGTGGTCACGACGGCCTCGGCCGTTACCTCACCGGGTGTGACAACTCTTCCTTGAAACTGCTTCATATTCTTTTACCTCCTGTGATGGTCTGCAGAATTTCCTCGTCGGTTCCGTATTTTGCACTCGTATAGGTGCGGAGCTTGTTGGACGAGGTGATGACGGGCATCTTTTTGCAAAGCGGGTTGTTCATATACATCAGGGGACAGATATAGGACGTAACGACACCCGTAGCCTTGAGCCTTGCGGCGTACGCCGTCTGCTCAAATGCCTCGAGAACGGCGGGGGCGGCGGTGAATACCGTGGGAATCGTGACCTTTTTTTTGCCGTTGCTTTGGAGCGCGGCCTCGAGCTTATCCGTCCAATCCTTCAGCTGCTCGAGCGAGAGGTGCGGACAGCCGACGAAGCAAAGCTTCGGAGTCGCGTCGGGATTCTTCCAGACAATGGGATAGTTCTTTTGGACTCTTTCCAGCTCAGCGTCGTCAATGATATATTCCTTTGCCCCCTCGGCGATCAGCGACTCGCCGAGCTCAACGGCCTCAGGCGTGAGTCCCGCGATGTGGTAAAGACCGACGGCACCGTTCGAGGCGGTTGCCGCGCCGAAATCCTTGAGATAAGCGCAGGCCGCGTCGTTCAGCTCATTGCCGAGCCATGCATCCAGACCGACGACGTAGGGAACGTCCTCCATGACCTTCATACCGATGGCCGATCCCAGGAGCTGTGCCTCCGGTTTTTTCGTGGTCTGCACCTTGACGACCCACGTGGCACGTCTGCCCTCGTCGGTCAGAAGGCCGAAGTAGGGGACGTAGCCGACGATTGAGCCCATGATGTCAATAATGCCAGAGTTACGGTTACAGCGCGCGCCGAGCACGGAGTTGGCGTATACGACGGCACTCGATTCTGCCCACGAGAGCACGTCGCCCTTTTTCGGCTTGTTGCCGACCTCGTCCATGTAGCAGGTGCAGCTGAAGGCGTTTTTATCCATCAGGCCGAGCTTTTCCAGCTGATCTTCGTAAAAGTCCTGTTTGGTGTACATGAACTTATTGAACACGAAATTTTGAAGAAAGTTCGCAGGCACGTTTTTATCGATCGGGCGCGGATCGACGGAGAATTTCTGCCCCGAGGAAACGCCTGCATCCAGAAGGGTCTGCATCAGATCATAAACGGGGGACATGACCTTCAGGCCGAAAGAGGTGACAAGGTGATTGTACGTCGATGTGATGGGTACGAGCTTTTCGGCCTCAAACGCATCGCCGTACATAACAAGGGTTTTCATGACCTTAGCCATCGTTTCGCCCTTCTCACCGTCGAGAATGGCTTGCTGTTCTTTTGTTAATATCATGATCGTATCTCCTTTGTAAGTAATCAGAGCTTCATGGCTACGTCCCACGCACCCCAGATGACGGTGCGGAGGTTACCGACCTTGGCGGCGTCACCAATTACGTGAATATGCGAGCTCTTGGGGGCAAGCGGAGCCGGGTTGTAGCCGATCGACAAAACGACCGAGTCGGCCGTGACCGCAAAGGTTTTGCCGTTCTTGTCCTTGAGGGAGACCGCACCGTCACCGATCGCACAGAGCGAGGTCTCAAGATGCACGGGCACCTTGTTCGTCTTGAAGAAATCGCGCAGGTAGCTCGTGTTGGCAAGACAGATGCCCTTAGTCGTGATGAGGTCGTCCTGCATCTCGACGATTACGGGCTTCTTGCCCTGCAGATATAGGTCGTAAGCGATCTCGCAGCCCGTCAGTCCTCCGCCGATGACGACGACATTTTCGCCTACGGCCTTGTTACCGAGCAGGTAATCGACAGCCTCAACGGCCTTTTCTGCGCCCGTAACGGGAAGTCGCTTGGCTACCGCACCCGTGGCTACGATGATCTCGTCGGTGTCGAGTGCCTTGACGTCGGTGACTTCCGTATTCATCTTGACTGTGACGGAGGAGCGAGAGAGCTCACGAATATACCACGCGATCAGCGCACGGTCCTTTTCCTTAAAGGAAGGGGCGGCCGCCGCAATGAATACGCCACCAAGCTTATCGCTTTTCTCATACAGCGTGACCGTATGTCCGCGCTTCGCCGCGACGAGCGCGGCCTCCATGCCGCCGATGCCACCGCCGATGACGGCAATCTTCTTTTTCTTTTTGGCGGGCTCGATGCGATATTTCTTCGATTGCATCGTTTCGGGATTGAGCGCACAGCGAGCCAGCCCCATGGTGTCGGTCAGATCCTGGGTGTTTGCGTGCCCCTTGGAGGACGAGAAGTTGAAGCAACCGCTGTGACAGCAGATGCAGGGCTTGATGTCCTCGAGTCGATCCTCAATCAGCTTCGTG
>CAYULZ010000118.1:0-5290 GCA_964445865.1 uncultured Lachnospiraceae bacterium
CAAGAGGCTCGGGCGCGGTCAGCGAGGTGATCGTATCACCGATGGTGATGCTCTCGGCACCCGAGAAGCAGACGATGTCACCCATATTGGCCGAGTCGACGGGCACGCGATGCAGGCCGTCGATCTGGAACAGCGCTACGATCTTTGTGCGCTTGGGCGCGCCGCCCGTGTGATAGTTGCAGATATAGGCGTCCTGATTGGCGCGGATCGAGCCGCGCTCGATGCGACCGATGCCGATGCGGCCGACGTATTCGTTGTAGTCGATCGAGGAAACGAGGAGCTGAAGCTCGCCGTTCTCATCGCCCTCGGGCGCGGGAATGTAGTCGAGAATTTTTTCGAACAGAGGAATCAGATCGGTTCCTTCCACCGAGGGATCCTCGGTAGCCGTACCTGCTCTGCCCGAGCAATAGAGGATAGGGCTGTCGAGCTGCTCGTCCGATGCGTTGAGGTCGATCAAAAGCTCGAGGATCTCGTCCTCGACCATGCCCAGACGGGCGTCGGGCTTGTCGATCTTATTGATGACGATGATGACGCGGTGATTGAGCTCGAGTGCGCGCTGGAGTACGAAGCGGGTCTGCGGCATGGGGCCCTCGGCAGCATCTACGAGCAGAATAACGCCGTTGACCATTTTGAGGATACGCTCAACCTCTCCACCAAAGTCGGCGTGTCCGGGGGTGTCGATGAGGTTGATTTTGACGTCCTTGTAGTGAACGGCCGTATTTTTGGCGAGAATGGTGATTCCGCGCTCCTTTTCGAGGTCACCCGAGTCCATGACGCGGGTCACCGTCTCTTGATTGTCACGGTAGATGCCGCCCTGCTTGAGCATTTCGTCTACAAGGGTGGTTTTTCCGTGGTCAACGTGTGCAATAATGGCGATGTTTCTTAAATCGTTGCGAATCACTGGATATTCTCCTTCTATCATTCGAAATTTTTACATTTTTCAACAATTATATATTATATCACACTTTTTTGAAATAATAAATACCTCAAATGACGATTTTTTAAAAAAATTAAAAAGATATGTTGTGCATAATCGCGAAATCAGTCCCTGTACGGAAAAGGGGATTCGCAAAAAAACGACGCGAGGATTGACAGAAGGGGAGAATTGTGATATAATATATGATTGAAATATGTCGAAGCATGAAACTGGAGAGACGAACCATGAAAAAGAAGCTTTTGATGTTGGATCTGGACGGAACGATCGCCGATACCATCTGGTCGATCCGCGACGCCGTCAATCTGACGCTTGCGAAGCACGGCTATCCCGAGCGAAGCTACGAGCAGATCCGCGTGGCCATCGGCAACGGTGCAGGCAACCTGATCCGTCGCTCCTTGCCGAGCGAGGTGGCGGCCAATGAGGAGAACGTCACACGCGTGCTTGGAGAATACGACGTGCTTTATGAGCAGACCTACGATCACGTAGACGGCTGCTACGAAGGCATGTCCGAGGCGCTTCATACGCTGCATGACAAGGGCTATCTGATCGCCGTGCTCTCCAATAAGCAGGATGCTTACGTCAAAAAGATCGTCGCACAGCTTTTCCCCGATGGCATCGTCGCGCACGCACAGGGACAGACCGAGCTTCCTATCAAGCCCGATCCCGCCGTGCCGCTTATGATCGCGCGCACGCTCGGTGTTGCACCCGAGGACGCGGCCTTTATCGGTGACAGCGACGTCGATGTTTACACGGCGAAAAACGCAGGAATGCTCAGCGTCGGATGTGCTTGGGGCTATCGCGGCCGCGCCGTGCTGGAGGAGGCCGGTGCCGATCACGTGCTCGAGCACCCGAGCGAGCTGCTTGCTTTGTTTGATTAACATACGTAGTGAGGAAAAATATGAAGGTTGGATTTGTTTCCCTCGGCTGTCCGAAAAATCAGCTGGATACAGAGGTGATGCTGCATGAGGTGGCCTCGGCGGGCTATGAGATTACCCCCGAGGACATTGAGGCAGACGTCATTATCATCAATACCTGCGGCTTCATTGAGAGCGCGAAGAAGGAGTCGATCGAGCAGATCCTCGATGTCGCGTGGCTCAAAAAGAACCGCACGCTCAAGGCCATTATCGTTACGGGATGCCTCGCCGAGCGCTACCGTGAGAGCATTCTGGAGGAGTTTCCCGAGGTCGATGCCGTGCTCGGCGTCGGCAGCATTCATAACATCGTCGAGGCCATCGAGGCCGTGACGGTCAAAAAGAAGAAGGGAAGCAAGAGAAAATACAGTTCCTTTGAGGATAAGGAAACGGTGCGCCTCGGCGGCGACCGCATCCTGACCACGCCCGAATATATGGCATATCTCAAGATCGCCGAGGGCTGCGACAACCGTTGCGCCTACTGTGCGATCCCGTCGATCCGTGGCAAGTTCCGCAGTCGCCCGATGGAGGAGATCGTTGAGGAGGCCAAGCAGATGGAGGCGCTCGGTGTCAAGGAGCTTTGCATCGTTGCGCAGGATATTACGCGCTACGGCATGGATCTGTACGGCGAATATCGTCTTGCCCCCTTGCTGCACGCGATCACCGAGGTCACGTCCATTCCGTGGATCCGTCTCTTGTACTGCTATCCCGATAAGGTGACCGACGAGCTGATTGCCGAGATCCGCGACAACCCGAGAATTCTCAAATATATGGATCTTCCCATTCAGCATATCAGCGATCACATGCTCCGCGCGATGAATCGCCACGGCGATTCCGCGATGGTGCGCGGTGTGATCGAAAAGCTTCGCCGCGAGATCCCCGACATGGTCATTCGCACGACCTTCATCGTCGGCTTCCCCGGTGAGACCGAGGAGGACTTTGAGGAGCTTTGCGAATTTGTCAAGGAAGCAAAATTTGAGCACGCAGGCGTGTTCACCTACTCACGCGAGGAGGGAACGGCGGCGTACGACATGTCCGATCAGATCGACGAGCAGGTCAAGCAGGACCGTATGGATCTTCTCATGCGTGAGCAGCTCGAGATCAACGAGGCACGCAACCAATCGATGATCGGCAAGACCGTGACCGTGCTTTGTGAGGATTACGATCCCGTCGGCGCGATCCACTTCGGTCGCGGTGTCGAGGATGCCCCCGAGATCGACGGTAAAATTTATTTCCGCTCCGACGTGCGGATCGCCCCCGGCTCTTTCGTGCAAGTAAAAATTCGTGAGGTCATGGACTACGACCTGATCGGTCGCGCCGTGATGCCCAAATGACGTTTTGGAGGAAAGTATGAAGCTTAACGTACCTAATCGACTGACGGTTCTCCGTCTCTGCCTCGTTCCCGTGATGATGTTGGTCGGCATGCTGCCCGAAAGCATTTTGCCCTTTTACGTTTCCTGCGTCGTGTGTGCGGTGCTGTTTATCGGCACGGCCATCACCGATATGCTTGACGGTAAGATCGCGCGCCGCGACCACCTGATCACCGATTTCGGCAAGTTCCTCGATCCGATCGCCGATAAGTTTATGGTCATCGGCGCGATGTTCGTCATTCTTTACAAGTTTGACCAGCTTCGTCTCATCATGATTTTTGCTTTGATCGTGGTCGTATTCCGTGAGCTGGCAGTGACCTCGATGCGCCTCGTCGTCTCGACGGGGGAGGGCATCGTCATCGCCGCGAATATGCTCGGTAAGATCAAGACGGTTTCGCAGATCGTCGCGATCTCGACGGTATTCCTCGAGCCCGTTGTTCAGCGCATTGCTCGCTGGATCGGCGAGATGATTACGGGTCATGCTCTCGCATGGAGAACCGATATCATTCCGCTGTCGTGGCTGTCGCTCCTGTTCGCCGCCGTCATGACCGTCTGGTCGGGCCTGAACTACATCATGGCGTATTGGAAATATCTCGATCCCGAGAAATAAGAAAAAAGAAGTCCCTTGGCGCGCCTGCGATAAAGCAGGTGCGCCAATTTCATACTATATTGTTGATTGTTCTTCGATTTTATGACAAACTATTACTGTAATTATTAAAGTAAAAATTGAATCGAATTAGCAAAATACTTGGTGTGAAAATTCTAAAACAAAGCGTATAATTAGAGTACAAAAGCGCTTTTGAATTATCACAAAGGAGAATCATTATGTCTATCGGGACTACAATCAAAAAACTGCGTCGTGACAGAAATATCACGCAGGAGCAGCTTGCCGAATTGCTCGGAGTATCTACCAATGCCGTTTCCCAATGGGAGTGCGATAAAACAGCACCTGATATTTCGCACCTTCCTGTTTTGGCAAATATTTTTGAGGTCAGCGCAGATATCCTGCTGGAAATCGACATTGCCAAAAGCAGAAAGCAATCCGAAATCAAAGAGTTTACAAGCAAATACGCCGAACTTCACAGCCAAGGAAAAACAGAAGAAAGACTAAATCTCTGTCGTGCCATGCAAAAGAAATATCCGAACGATGAAACTGTGCGTTACTACTTGATGAGAGTTTTACAAAACGGATATATCGACGATAGTTTTGATGAAATCCTTATGCTCGGTGAACAGCTTATGGAATCCATAAATATGGAATATCGAACAGGAGCTATTCGCGGACTGTGCTTTACCCATTTGCACAAGGGCGATAGAACAAAAGCTTTGCAGTATGCGGATATGATGCCGCCCGCAGAAGACCTCCACGTGCACGTATTGGAAGGCAATGAGCTTGTAGAGCATTGTCAGAATTATTTTTGGAAGGTCTGCGATCAGATGTATCTCTATATGAAATATCTGATTGATTGTAAAGATGCCGGATACACTCACGAAGAAAAGCATACTTTGTTGAAATCTCTTTACGATATGTTCCACATGATATTTACGAATGAGGATTTTGGATTTTATAATAACCGTTTGGCAAAGATCAGCTTTTTTATGGCACTTGAAAGTGGTAAAGTAGGCGACTTTGAAAGAGCAATAGATGAACTTGAAAAAACAGTGATGTATTGCGAAAAGTTTAAAGACTTCACGGGAATTGCCCATTCGTCTTTACTGGTAGATAAGATCAAATTCAATACTAAAGACATGTCAAAGAGTAGCGATGAAACAATCGGTCACGCTTACTTGAGATATCTTAAAAATAACGACAACGTATTTGCTTTGATAAAAGACGATTGCCGTTATATGAGTATCAAGGAACGTCTCTCGGCATTATAATTTTTGCCCCGCCTCGCGCGGGGCTTTGCTTTTGTATCCACAAAATTAGTGCTTGTCAGGAAAATCAGCGGACTTTCGGGACGCACAAACCCAAGCCTCCCTCCGGGAGGGAGGGGGACCGCGATAGCGGTGGAAGGAGCCCGCGTGACGTTTTAGGTGTATAAATTGCTCGGGAACGCAATCTCCCTCAG
>CAYULZ010000119.1:0-5229 GCA_964445865.1 uncultured Lachnospiraceae bacterium
CTGGACTATCTCGCAAAGATGCACAACCCTGAAAAGTACACCCCCGCCGTCATCGAATTTGTTGACATTGCGGGCCTTGTCAAGGGTGCATCCAAGGGCGAGGGACTTGGCAATAAATTTCTTTCTCACATTCGCGAGGTGGACGCCATCGTTCACGTCGTGCGTTGCTTTGAGAACGAAAACATCATTCACGTCGACGGCAACATCAACTCGTTGCGTGACCTTGAGACCATCAATCTCGAGCTGATCTTCTCGGACATCGAGATGGTCGAGCGACGCATAGACCGCACGAAGAAGGCCATGAAGGGCGACAAGTCCTTGGCCGCCGAGCTTGAGGTCTTTGAGCGTCTGCTTGCCGCCCTCTCGGAGGGCAAGTGCGCCCGCGAGGTCGAGCTCGACGAGACCGAGCGAGCTTATCTCTTTGACACGCCCCTGCTCACTATGAAGCCCGTCATTTACGTAGCCAACGTTTCGGAGGACGAGGTGGGCGAAGAACCCCTCAACAACCGCAACTATATGGCACTCAAGGAGCAAGCCGAGCGCGAGCACGCCGAGATCCTGCCCGTATGTGCCCAGCTGGAGGCGGAGATCGCCGAGCTCGAAGGCGAAGAAAAGCAGATGTTCCTTGACGACCTCGGAATTGCCGAAAGCGGTCTTGACCGCCTCATCAAGGCAAGCTACGCCCTGCTCGGGCTGATCAGCTACCTGACCGCAGGTCCGCAGGAGGTGCGTGCCTGGACGATCGTCAAGGGCACGAAGGCGCCCGGTGCGGCTGGCAAGATCCACAGCGACTTTGAGCGCGGATTTATTCGCGCCGAGATCGTTTCCTTTGAGGATCTGGAGCGCCTTGGCAGCATGAACGCCGTCAAGGAAGCCGGACTCTACCGCAGTGAGGGCAAGGACTACGTCATGAAGGACGGAGACATCGTGCTCTTCCGCTTCAACGTATAAGGTGAACGTATGAGAATGAGAAAGAAAAAGCACGGTGCCGAGCGCATTGCCGCCTGCGCCGCGCTTCTAATCCCCTCTGCCGAGTCGCTCACAGCGGGATTTGACTCGTTTTTCCCCGAGAACAAGCCGATCCATCTCGAGATCGGCTGTGGCAAGGGTAATTTTGCCTGCGGCATGGCGCAAAAAAACCCCGACGTCAACTTCGTCGCCATGGAAAAGGTTGCCGACGTTTGCTGTATTGCCCTCGAGAAGGCCAAGGCCTCGGCCGACGAGCGCACGTGCGACAATCTGCGCTTCTTTATTGGTGACGCGCGGATCCTTGCCGATTGCGTCCCGCCCCATTCGGTCGATTGTCTCTACTTAAATTTCAGCGATCCGTGGCCGAAGTCAGGCCACGCCAAGCGTCGTCTGACGCACCGCGGCTTTCTTGAAATCTATCGCAAGCTGCTCGTACCGAACGGCATGCTGAAATTCAAAACCGACAACGTCGGCCTCTTTGATTTCAGTCTGGAGGAATTTGAGGCCGCAGGTCTTGAGATCGTCTGGCAGACGCGTGATCTCCACGCAACCGCACAGAACGCCGACAACGTTATGACCGAATACGAAAAGAATTTCTCCGAAAAGGGATTTTCCATTTGCTCGGCGTGGGTTCGCTTCCCTGCCGAAGCGACCGATAACACCAACGCATAACGCAGAAAGGAGCTTGTTATGGTAAAGGATCTCGTTCTTCAAAACCGTTCCTACCGCGCCTTCGTGCCCGACGTACGCATTCCCGAGGAGTGTGTCCGCGCCTGGGTGGATGTTGCCCGTCATTGCTCCTCGGCACGGAATACGCAACCGCTGAAATATGCCGTCGTCACCGACGAAAAGACCTGTGCGAGCATCCTCCCACACACCCGTTGGGCAACCTCGCTCGGCATTCAGCTTCCGCCGATCGGTCACGAGCCCGTGGCTTACGTCGTCGTCTGCCACGATACGACACTCGGCGCGATCAACAACTTTTCACTGATGGACGTGGGCATTGCCGCCCAGACCATCCTGCTGGCCGCCACCGAGGAGGGCTTTGGCGGTTGTATGATCGGTGCCTTCAACCCCGAGGGTGTTCGTGAGGTGCTTGCCATCCCCGACACGCTGACACCCCTGCTCGTCATTGCGCTCGGCAAGCCCGAGGAAACGGTCGTGCTGACCGAGGCAGAGAACGGTGCCGTTCACTATTACCGCGACGCACATAACGTCCACTACGTCCCCAAACGTCCTCTGGACGAGGTCATTCTCTGAAAAGCAAGAACATCTCTTCACAAAAAAGGAGTCCACCATGAGCGAGCCCTGCGGCATTCTTATTGTGAATAAGCCCGTCGGCATCACCTCGCACGACGTCGTCGGCCGTGTCCGACGCCTCTTTGGCACGCGTCGTGTGGGGCATACGGGAACACTTGACCCGCTTGCCTCAGGGGTACTCGTCGTGCTCGTCGGCCGTGCGGCCAAGGCCGCCGAATATCTCGTCTGTGACGAGAAAAGCTACCGCGCAACGATGCGGCTCGGTCTGACCAGCGACACCGAAGACGTGACGGGAACGCTTTTACCCACGGGTGCGCCCCTGCCCAATTTTGCACGCGTGAGCGAGGCTTGCCGCGCTTTTGTCGGCGAGATCGAGCAGATCCCGCCCATGTACAGCGCGCTCAAGGTCGACGGACAAAAGCTGTACGATCTGGCGCGACGCGGCATCACCGTGGAGCGCAAGGCGCGCCCCGTAACGGTCCACGCGCTGACGGTCACGCCGACCGAGACACCAACCGATTATCTCCTCGACGTCACCTGCTCGGCGGGCACGTACATTCGCACACTCTGCGCCGACATCGGTGCGGCACTCGGCTGTGGCGGTGTCATGGCGACGCTGGAACGCACGGCGGCAGGTGGCTTCTCGCTTGCCGAGGCACACACGCTCGAGGCGCTTGACAGCATGTCCGGGGCCGAACGTATCGCAACGCTTTTGCCGACCGAAAGCCTTTTTGCCACACTCCCCGCCTGTTCCCTGCCCGCCTTTTACGAGCGCCTCTTCCGCAGCGGCTGTGAGATCTATCAAAAGAAGATCGGCACGCACTTCGAGTTGGGAATGCGCCTGCGCGTCTGTAATGCGGACGACAAATTCTTCGCTCTCGGCGAGGTTCGCGAGTACGCGGACGGCACGGCCGTAAAATCCTTGAAGTTTTTTGACCTGGAATAACAAACGCCCTTCCGCAGAAGGGCGTCTTTTTTTACGTTCCTTGGGTAATCCGATAGACGGCGTCCACCAAGGCATCGACCTCATAGGCCGTATTGACCGCGCCAAAGCTTACGCGCACCGCACCGCCGTCGGGAGTGCCGAGCGTTTTGTGCCCGAGCGCCGAGCAATGATATCCCCCACGCACACAAATACCCCGTTCGTTGAGCAAAGCGGCAACACGCTCGGACGGCATGCCGTCGACGTAAAACGAAAGCACGCTTCCCGCATACATGGGAGCGAGCATCGTCACGCCGGGCAGATTGCCAAGCCCCTCACGGGCGCGCTGATACAAGGACATCTCATGCGCATGGATGCTCTCCACACCGTGCTCTGTCACCCATCGCAAGCCCTCGCAAAGCCCCGCAATGGCGGGCGTGGGCAACGTTCCCGCCTCGAAGCGCTCGGGGCTCTCGGACGGCATCAGGCCGGACAGCGAGTCGACGCCGTTGCCCCCCTCACAGAGGGGCGCCGGGACAAAATCCTTGCCAAGGATGACCATGCCGCACCCCTGCGGCCCTTGCAAGCCCTTATGCCCCGGTACGCAGAGCGCATCGAGAGCAAGTGCGTCCACAGAGAGCGGCATGTGCCCTGCGGCTTGCGCGCCATCGGCCACAAACAAAATGCCGTGGCGGTGGCAAAAGGCGCCAATATCGGCGATCGGAAGCGTCGCCGAGCAAATATTGGAGGCGCAGGTGGCGATCACCATACGCGTTTCGGGACGGCAGAGACGAGCAATGCCTGCGCAGATGCGCACCGCGCTTTGGCGAATGTCCCCCACCATAGTGGGAAAGACATCGTACGTGATCTTTCCTTCCTCGGCGAGACGCACGATCGGTCGGTAGACCGCATTATGCTCAAGATCGGAGATCAGCACGTGGTCACCCGCCTTCAGCGTCCCTTTAATGACCGTATTCAGTGCCTGCGTCGTATTCATGGTAAAGCATACGCGCGCAGGATCGTCGACGCCGAACAGCGAAGCGGCCAGCGTACGACATTCAAAAATTTTATTCGAGGCCGCCAGCGAAAGTGTATGGCCGCTTCGTCCGGGGTTTCCCCCGTACTGCGTCATACAGCGCCGTACCTCGTCAATGACGGCGCGCGGCTTTGGGAAGCTCGTCGCCGCATGGTCGAAATAAATCACGTCTCATCATTCCATTGCTTAACCGCAATATGGGCCGATGCCAGCACGGTTTTTACATTTCTTTCCTGCAAGCAGGAAAAGCGCACCCCATATACGCACCCACGAAGCCGTGAGGATCCTTCCCATTTGACGACCGTCGAGGGAATAGCGGCCTCTGCGAGCGCCTTTTGCGCCTTCATGGCCTGCGTGACCGAGCCGATCGCCGCTGAGCATCCCCCTGCGGGCTCTTGCATTTTCATATCCTCACCTCCTTCAATGTCATCATATGCCGCACGCTGTCGACGCGTGAAGCACAAAAAGAGCAGACGCATCGCGTCTGCTCTTTTTGTGGATGGAAGGAAAGGCTTACTCAGCAGCCTTCTCTGCCTTCTTCTCCTTCTTTGCTGCCTTCTTATCGTCAGCCGTGGGCTTTACGTAATCGATCAGCTTTACGATCGCCATCTCAGCGCCGTCGCCTCTGCGCGGGCCGAGCTTGAAGATCTGCGTGTATCCGCCGTTGCGATCTGCATACAGAGGAGCGAGCTCGCTGAACACCTTGGTTACAACGTCCTCCTTCGTGATGTATGCCAATGCAGCACGGCGACTGGCAAGGGTATTCTTCTTGCCGAGGGTAATCATTTTTTCTGCGATGGAACGGACTTCCTTCGCTCTGGTGAGCGTGGTCTCAACCTGTCCGTTTTCCAGCAGCAGGGTAACCATGCCGCGCATCATTGCTTTTCTGTGAGCGGTAGGTCTGCCAAGTTTTCTAGTTCCGGGCATTGTCTTTGCCTCCTTTGCCGTATTTTAAGTTCTTTGCAATTCTCCGAGAGCTCGGAGTCACGCGGTCTTATTCCTCTTCTTTTCTGAGGTCAAGACCGAGCGAATGCAGCTTCTG
>CAYULZ010000120.1:0-5113 GCA_964445865.1 uncultured Lachnospiraceae bacterium
GCGTCAGCTCCCTTTACACAAGGGAGCCTTTGGTTTGTGCGTCCCGAAAGTCCGTCTGCTTTTCCTGACAAGCACTGCTTCTGTGTCCACAGAAGGTATTTTGATTTTGTCGATATGCCGTCGCTTCGCTCGGCTCGATATATTTGCCTTGCAGCAAATTCGATATGTTTTCGCTACGCTCAAACTCGAGCGGATTTATATCGATGCGTACCTGCTCTACGGCAGGTACGCTAAGGGTTGCTCTTTTTTAATTCATAAATCGGACAGCCCCCGACTACATATAGGATAAGGCCTTATGGCAAGACATCAAAAAGGGGGATCCTTCCGTGAAACACATTCTGCTTATTTTCGGCACGCGGCCCGAGGCCATCAAAATGTGTCCGCTCGTCAAGCTGCTCAAGGAGCGGCGCACCGATCGGGTGACGGTCTGTGTGACTGCCCAGCACCGCGAGATGCTCGATCGCGTGCTGGACGTCTTTTCGGTCGTGCCCGACTACGACCTGAACCTCATGCAACAGGGGCAATCGCTCGATGACGTGACCGCCCGCGTACTCTTGGGCGTGGGACGCGTTCTGGACGATTGCCACCCCGATCTCGTGCTCGTCCACGGCGACACGACGACGGCCTTTGCCGCCTCGCTTGCCTGCTTTTACCGTGGCATTCCCATCGGGCACATAGAAGCGGGCTTGCGCACCTACGACATGCTTCATCCCTTTCCCGAGGAATTCAACCGCCGCGCGGTCGCGCTCCTCGCGCGCTATCACTTTGCGCCCACCGAGCAGGCTCGTAATAATTTGTTACGAGACGGCGTCGATGCGGGACGCATATACATAACGGGAAACACCGCCATCGACGCGCTGAAAACCACCGTGCGCGCCGACTACACGCACGAGGCACTGCGTTGGGCGAGCGACAGCCGTCTCGTTCTACTGACCGCGCACCGACGGGAAAATCTTGGCGAACCGATGCGCGGCATGCTTCGCGCCGTTCGGCACGCGGTCGAGCAAACGCCCGACGTCAAGGTGATCTGGCCGATCCATCCGAACCCCGAGGTGCGCGGGATCGCGCGCGCGGTGTTGGGCGGTTGCACGAGCATTCGCTTAATCGAGCCACTCGATGCGCCCGATTTTCACAATTTTATGGCGCGGAGCGATCTGATCCTGACCGACAGCGGCGGCATTCAGGAGGAAGCGCCCGCCCTCGGCAAGCCTGTTCTCGTTCTGCGCGACGTTACGGAACGTCCCGAGGGTGTGGCGGCCGGCGGAATCCGTCTTTTGGGAACGAACGAGACCTCCGTCTACGACGGTCTTTACAAGCTTTTGAACGATCCTATCCTTTACCGCTCCATGGCGCGTGTGCGCTATCCCTTCGGCGACGGATCCGCATCCAAGCGAATCGCCGACGTATTGAAAGAATCGATGGCCAAAGTAAGTTTATGTTGAGAATGCTTGTGGGGGAACTTTTCTCGAAAAGTTCCCCCACAAAATATTCCCCTCTGCTCACATTGACTTCGTCATCCAAATATGAGGACAGCCCTGCTCGTCCTCGACGTCGCCGTATGCAACATAACCGCAGGCCTCATAAAACCCCTTGGCGTGATACTGTGAATGAAGCGAAAGGTGCGTTTTACCGAGTCCACGGACGTGCGCCTCAGCGGCGTTCAGCAATTCTCGGCCAAGACCGTGCCCACGATAGTTCTTCCGCACCGCAAGACGGCCCAGCAGGTAGCCGTTTCCATTCTCCTCTGGAAAAATCCGACAGGTCGCGATCGGCTGCTCACCGTCAAGCATCACAAAATGGGTAGCCACACCGTCGATTTCATCCTGCTCGTCACAAAAGCCCTGCTCCTCGACAAATACCTCGATGCGAACCGCCAAGGCACCCTCGGGCAGATCGTCATAGCGCTCGATCCTCATTCTTCGTCCTTTCTCGGCAAGCGCTTCAGAAGAAGCGCGCCGTTTTGCTTCAACCACGCATTGTGCGTATGGTAATCGGGATAGATGGCCAGAATTTCGTCGTAAAACGCGCGCGAATGGTTCATCTGCTTGCGGTGACAGAGCTCATGCACCACGATGGCGTCGAGCACCTCGGGCGGCGCGAGCAGCAAGAGCGCGTTGAAATTCAGGTCGCCCTTCGCATTACAGCTTCCCCATCGCGTCCGCTGACGACGGATCGTCACGCGGCCGTAGGATACGCCGAGCCGCGCGGCGTAATACGCCACGCGCTCGGGAATCACGCGCTTTGCCTCACGGACAAGCCGTGCCATTTCGGGCTCGCTCAGCGGTGCGACCGCCTCGACCGCCCGCTCCTGCGCTACGGCGACCGACAGATGACGCTCGATCCACGACGCGTGAGAGGCGACAAAGGCCGCAATGTCGCGCTCCGACATACGGCGCGGTGCGCGAACGAGCAGCGCGCCGTCCTTGATCTGCAGCGCGACCGTCCGTCGATCGCTACGCAGAATCTGATACGCCCATGGGACATTTGTTTTTTTCATCGCACGCCTCATTTTTTTCTGTCGCCATGCTCACTCGGCGGCACGCCGAAGCGTTTTTTGTAAAGGCGATAGAACGAGGAATAATCCCAAAAACCGCTCTCCTGGCTGGCAACGACCGCGCCTTCTCCCGCGACGATGCGTGCCTGTGCAAGCATCAAACGCTTGGATAAGATATAATTATAGACTGACGTTCCCGTCAAGCGGCGGAACACGCGGCTGATCTGGGACGGGCTCATATGAAATTCGCGCGAGATCTGCTCGAGCGATAGCTCACTTGTCAGGTGCTCGTTGATGTATTCGATCACGTCGCGACCAAGGTTCTTCTTCTGCTCGCGCTCGGGCGATACGGGATTCTTGCGAAACGCTGCGTTCACGCCGCAAAGCATGGCGCGCAGATTGGCCTCGATGACCTCGTCCTCTGGCAAAAATTCCTTCTCGTAAAACATTTTCTTGAAATAGGTCAGCGGCTGAACGTCGGGAAATTCGGCGGGGACATACAAATTGCGCTGTCCGAGTCCGCGCTCGTGAAAGGGCGCGAACAGCTCCTCGGGAAAGCCCGCACGCCGCATCAGCTCGGGGCGCACGAACAAAATGTAGCGGTCGTAGCGCTCCTCAGACTTGAGCACCGTTTTATGCGTCTCGCCCTGCCGCATGATCAAAAGACTACCCGGTCGCACGGTATAAATACGTCCCTCCACCATGTAATCCACGTCACCGGCCACCAAGGCGTAGATCTCGTAATGATCGTGAATGTGCAGCTGATGATGGTCGGCGTCCGGCCTTTCATCCACGCAGTGCTGCAAGCAAAACATCTGGTCGCTCGTCATTGCCATAGTTCCCTCCACCCGATTTTCAGTGCATTTTTTCGCTTTCATCGGCTTTTGACACCATTATAACATAAAATGACTGAAAATACAATATAAAACGCATTATTTTGCAATTTCATTGTAATTTGATATTTGTTATAATATATTTGGTATGGAATCTTATCATCCGAATGAAAGGAGATCATTATGTTCAAACTGTGTGCCTTCGCCGACGAAGCCTCGCCCGCCTTTGCAGGGCAGATCGACGCGCTCAAGAGAAACGGACTTTCGCTTCTCGAGATCCGCGGCGTAGACGGCGAAAACATCAAGGATGTTACCCCCCAAAAGGCGCGCGAGCTTCGCCGTATGATGGACGACGCAGGCCTTGCCGTCTGGTCGATGGGCTCACCCATCGGAAAGCTTCATCTGGAGGACGATTTTGCGCCCCATCTGGACGATCACAAGCGCATTATCGAGCTCGCCGATATTCTCGGCGCAACGCGCGTGCGCATGTTCAGCTTCTATCCGCTCGTTGAAACGAACGACGAAAAGAGTCACGAGATGATCTGGGATTACCTCGGTCAGCTCTGCGATGCTACGCCCGAGAGCATCATTCTCTGCCATGAGAATGAGAAAAAGATCTACGGCGAAACGCCCGAAAGGTGCGTGGAGATCCATAAGGCGTTCCCCCGCATCCGCGCCGTCTTCGATCCCGCCAACTTTATTCACTGCCACGTAGACGTTCTCGCCGCATGGGAGATGATGGAGGAGTACGTCGATTACATGCACATCAAGGATGCCGATGAAAACGGCATCATCGTTCCCGCCGGTCAGGGCATCGGCCACATTCCCGAGATCCTGCCTCGCTACGCCGCACGCGGCGGCAAGGTGCTGACGCTGGAGCCCCACCTCAAGGTCTTCAAGGGCCTTGACAAGCTGGAGGACGGCGGCTCGATCAAGCAGGGCACCGTCGTTTATAACACCAGCGCCGAGGCCTTTGACACTGCTGTAAACGCACTCAAATCCGTTATCCATGAAATGAAATAAAAGGAGAACGTCATGAAATTAGGAGCACAAATGTATACCGTCCGCGCCTTCACGAAGGATCTTGACGCCTTCTCGGAGACGCTGAAAAGAATTGCCGACATCGGCTACATGTCGGTGCAAGTTTCGGGCACATGTGAGTTTGAGGCCGCATGGCTTCACGACGAGCTGAAGAAAAACGGTCTCGTCTGCCCCATCACGCACACCAAGCCTCAGGCCATGCTAGACGATGCCGCAGCCGTTTGCCGCGACCACCTGACCTTCGGCGCGACGCGCGTCGGTCTTGGCATGATGCCCGACTGCAAGAATCTGGACGATTCGGTCTACGACCGCTTCGTCGCCGAATTCCTTCCCGTCGCCAAGGCGATCAAGAAAAACGGCTGTAAGTTCGCTTACCACCACCACAACTACGAATTCATCCGCAGCGCAAACGGTCAGCGCTTCATCGACCGCATGCTGGAGGACTTCCCTGCCGATCTGCTTGACATCATCTGCGACACCTTCTGGGTGCAAGCGGGCGGTGCAGACGTCGCGGACTTTATGCGTCGCCTCAAGGGCCGCATTCCCAACGTCCACCTCAAGGACATGCAGATCGTTCTGCCGCGCGAGCAGCGCTATGCGCCCGTCGGCTACGGCAATATGAACTTCGATGCAATCCTCTCGGCCGCCGAGGACGCAGGTACGCAGTATCTGCTCGTCGAGCAGGACGACTGCTACGGCGAGGATCCCTTCGTATGCTTGAAAAAGAGCTACGACTACCTTAAGG
>CAYULZ010000121.1:0-5034 GCA_964445865.1 uncultured Lachnospiraceae bacterium
GTGCCGAAAACGAGCGGCAATGGGCGTATCAGGAAGCGCAGGACGCGAAAGAGGAGGAATGGCGCAATAAAGAGTGGAATTACGGTGTAGAGCAGGATGCGCTTGACCGTGATTTTGCGGAGAGGAAGTTTGCGTACAGCGTCCGTGAAAACGACGAAGCGCAGATGCAGGATAAGCAAGCGGAGACATATAGTCGGCAGTTGTATTTAGCGGAGCTGCTTGCATCGACCGGCGATTTTTCGGGATACGAGAAGCTCGGGTTGAACGCCGCGCAGATCGAAGCCATGCAGAAACTGTACGCGGATGAAAAAGCCGAGGATGATGAGGACGAAGAAGAGCTGAAAGGTGGCGATAACGAACCCGGCCAGGCTGCAGCAAATGAGCGGGATGAAAAATTCCGCCGCGTCAAGTATGATTCGGCAGTAAAAAAGGTAAGGACTGTTCTGCAGACCGAGGGCGCGGATGCCGCATATACATATCTTTTGTCGCTGGTGCCGAGCGCCGAGAAAGCCGGTGCGAGAGACCTTAACGCAAACGATATCTATGAAATTCTTATCGAGCTCGGGATCGTGGAGGAAGAAGAATGACAAGGGAAGAGTGGAAAAACAAGATCGAACAGGACGCTGCCGATTTTAAAAAAGAAAAACGCGAGGCATGGAAGTCGAAAATTGAGCAGGATGCGGCGGCGATGCGAGCTAATCGGTCTTCTCCCGAAGTTTCTGCGCAGACGGTGGCGGTGCCTACCACGGCGACCAATGAACAACTCGCGGAGAAAAACAGCGTTTCTCGCTATACCGTGCATGAAAAGAACTCTCTGCCAAAAGACGAACGGGAGCTTTTTGAGCTGCGTACCTATGATTTTGAGACCAACGGCAAGAAACGTGATGATCTGAAAACGGCAAAGGATGCGGCTTATAGTGAAATGCAGGCTGCAATGGCGAAAATGGGCGATCCGAACATCCGACGCTCTGATCCGACGCTTCCTGCGGATGCGGCGAACTATCAAAGCAAGGCGTATGATACTTTGAACAGCGAGTATAACGCCAAGCAGCGTAAGCTCGCAACCGCGGAAGCGAAAGCGACACGGAATAGTGCTTTGTCGGCAACCGACTCGCAACTGGATGCGTTTATCGCGGATACCACTGCAAAGAAAACGGAGTATAACGCGAGTTTGAGCGCTGCCGCCGCTGCAGCGGACGAGGCAAGAAATGCATACGCCAATGCTACGATCTCGGAAAAACAGTCTTTGCTTGGGGCATTGGATAAAGCAGATGCGGCATACAGGAAGATAAAATCCGAGGGCGAAAATTATGACGCGCAGATCTATTATGCAAACGGTATTAAGTCTTTTTTGACGGTTGGAGAAGAAGATAGGAAGCAACTGCTGAATTATATCGCTATGAATAACTCTGCAGACGCTTTGAATACCGGTACATACAGCGACTTTTACGGAAATCTCGGCTATCGAAACAAAGATCGGGACGCTGCCAAGGCGGCATATGACCGTATAAAGAGTAGCATGTCCAAGGATGATTTTGCGCGTCTCGAAAAAACGCTTGCGGCAATATATAACGCCACCGTTTCCGCTACCGCAAACGAAAACATAGGGAAGTTTACGGACGACTACCCGATCACGAGTAATTTGATCAGTATATTCGCCAATCTCATCGGCGGTGCGAGCGCGACTGTCAGTATGGGTGCGCAAGCAATATCCAATATCGGCAAGGCAGACGGATATATCGCGCCTATCGATACAAATTCCGTCGCTTTTGCTCCTTTGAAATCCGCAAATACGATCCGTGAAACGACGGCAACGAATATCGAAGAGAATATCAGCGGTACCGGCGGTAAGATCGCTTCTTTTCTGTACCAAACCGGTATGAGCGCGGCGGACAGCTTCGCGGCATCATTTACAGGGAATTTAGGCGGTGCGCTATTGCTCGGCTCCGGCGCGGCGGCAAATGCATTTACGGACGCAAAGGAGCGCGGTGCAAGCGATACACAAGCGATCTGGACGGGACTGTTTGCGGGCACCTTTGAAACGCTGTTTGAAAAGGTATCTATCGGTAATCTGAATGCGCTGAAGGAAACGCCTGTTGCGACTATCAAGGACATCTTGAAGAATGTCGCAAAATCCGCAGGGGTAAATGCATGGGAAGAAGGCATGACCGAGGCGGCAAACGTTGTTTCGGACTATCTGATCAACCTGGATGATTCGGTGGTGATGCAGACCTACAACGCCTACGTTGAAAACGGCATGAGTGAAGGCGAAGCGTGGAAGCAGGCAATGTGCGATATGCTCACGCAGGTCGGGCTTGCAAGTCTTGCCGGCGCGATCATGGGCGCGGGAATGTCGGGCAGCGTTGGAACCGTGAATTATATCGCAGAGGGAACGTCAAATCAAAAAGCTTATTCCTATGAGCAAGCACAGGGCATCTTTGATGCATCAATCGGAACAAAGACAAATCCTGCTACGCAGGAGCAGTTGAATGAATATGTCGATTATGCATATCGTTACGCGAACGAAACTAATGTTAAGGGAAATAAGGAGTTCCCAAAACAAAAAGAAGCACTCAGCTTGGGCGTGGTTTCCGACAGAGCAGCCGAAGACATTAAAAAAAGCTTCGGGATTGATATTTCGGGATATGAAAACACGATAAATGACAACGATATTCGTCATATAAAAAATTCTCACGGCGAAGAAACTAACGAAAAATACCCTGTAACCGCTGCCGATATTAAAAAAATTCCTGACATCGTCAAGAATTTTGATGATATTTTATATGTACCGCGCAAGGATGGAAAAGCAGGTATTGTTTTTGTAAAAAGGCACAACGGCGTTACATATTATCTTGAACAAATCAAAGACGGAAATGTGTTGCGTGGGAAGCAAATGATTAAATCTTCCACAGGTACAATACCTAAAATAGAGGGACTCGAAGCAGCTATACATAAAAAATGGGGCACCACTCCGCTCCAAATGGCAAATGCCCCTCGGATGTACGTCCAGGACGTCTGGAATGATACCGCCACTAACAGTATACCACAGGTCGGCGGAAATAGTCAAGGGGGAGCGCAAAGAAGTTTTGCGACCGAGAACCCTGCCGCGATGCAAAACGGCGTACAGGGCGAAAAATCTGTGTCTGTGGAGCATGATCCGATAAGCGACGTTCGCAATTCTCTTTCCGAAGACGGGCGAGCGGCATTTGACATTGCTATGGAAGGCGCGACCGATCCCGAAGCGGCCGCAAGACAGTTCAAAATCAAGTATCTTGAAGGCGAGACGGGCAAGGATTTTGCCTATGACGAAGATAGCGAGCTCACAAGGTCGATGCAGAAGGCGGCGTATAAATACGGTGCAGAAGCGGCGAAAACTGTTGCAAACGGTGCAAAAACAGAGTATAATAATACATACACGGAGGCTGACAATGGCAGAAAAGTACATTTACGCAAAGGCGGCAAACGGACTGACGGTAAGAATACCGGAAAGAAGGTTCGAGTCCTGGCAGAAGGCACAGGACGAAATCAGAGCCGGCAAACGAAAGGTAAACCCCGAGACAGCGAAGCAGCTTCGCTCACTCTTGGAAAAGAAGTAAGTACAGCTTCGTTTTATATCCAAAGCGGTTCTACAACCGACAAGATTTATCGCATAGCAGGCGGCGAAACTACTGCTATGAAAAACGCAAGAGCAAAAGCAAGCAAGCGAGGCTTGAACGTTGTATTTTTTGCGGGTGGGAATCTCACCGTGGACGGTAAGCCTGCACGCGGATATATTTCGGGTAAGAACGTGCTTATCCGTGCAGACGACCCCGATTTTACTGCAGACCAGATTATGGAGCACGAAATCGGGCACGATAAGATTGCAAAGGGTGAAATCGACCTCGACACAGTAAAGGACAGACTCAATTCTATTTACGGCACAGAGACGGTCGATTTTATCTGTCAGCAATATGTTGAAGCCTACGAAGGCTCGAACCTTACGCCAAACAAAGTGTTTGAGGAAATGGTTTGCGACAGTCTCGGCGATATGAATGCTTTTGACAGCGAATCCGAGATAAGAGAAGCTGCTGATAGTTTCCTCGCAACAACTAAAGCAGTAACAGAAGCAAGCACAAGGGCGGCGACCAACCCCGATGCGGTTGTCGAGGGAAATGCTTCTTCAAATCTGTATAATGCATCAAACGGTAAATATGACTATTCTACGCTCATAAACAAACCCGACATGACCATAACCGTCATTGATGATACGATTCAATATCCTACCGGAAAAGAAGCGTTAAAGAAGGCTCGCGTAGATATTTTGAAGGATGCTTTATCTAATGCAGCACAAATAGGATATGTCAATAACTCCAATCAGGTTTTTGTACGTGTAAATGACATCGGCACAAATGTTATGTTGGCTAAAAATGGACTCAAGCACGGATTAGACCGTCGCTTACAAGCAAATGCGGCCGCAACGATCAAGGCGGGCGAAATTTTGCAAAACGCGATTCGCATAAATGAGCTGACGCCAGATCTTGAGACCGCGAGTGGAGCCTATGTGTTGCTTGGAGCGGCTAAAAATTCATCCAATGAACTTTATATTGTTGAATTTGTGGTTAATAAATTCGACGATAAAATCATTTCTATGGATGTCCTGTATTCAGCAAACGCAAAAAAAGAATCGGCTGTGCAAAATGCACCCGAGTCCACGGGAAAACCGCTCCTCGTTACCGATTCTACTATTAGTATAGCACAACTTTTAGATTTTGCAAGAGAAAAATTTCCGGATGTTTTACCTGAAAGTGTATTAAGACATTTTGGGTTTGATTCAAGACCTGAAGGAAAAATAGGCGAGTCTGCCTTGTATTCTCATGTGCTTCCCTCTGACCGCAAAAGCAAGCCACTTACGGTGGAGCAGAAAGAAATTTGGAAGCGTGTGCAGAAGATGACACCGATGCAGATTGCAAACATGCAGCTTGAGGATATCGACCCGCTACCTAATATTCCTGACAGAGCACCGAGTGGCATCAATGCCGATAATGGCAAGGAAAG
>CAYULZ010000122.1:0-4965 GCA_964445865.1 uncultured Lachnospiraceae bacterium
ATGCCGACGTGCTCAAGTGCATCCGCATGCTAACCTTCCTGCCTCTCGAGCAGATCGACGAGATGGACAAATGGGAGGGCGCACAGCTCAACCGCGCGAAGGAGATCCTTGCGTACGAGCTGACCAAGACGGTTCACGGCGAGGAGGAGGCCAAGAAGGCCGAGGCAAGTGCCAAGGCTCTGTTTGGTGCAGGCGCCGAGGCCGAGATCCCCGAGAACGCGCTCACGGCTGATGATTTTGTCGACGGCGTGATCGACATCGGATCGGTACTCGTCAAGGCGGGACTCGTTCCCTCCAAGTCCGAGGCAAGACGTGCCATCGAGCAGGGCGGCGTAGCCGTGAACAACGAGAAGGTCACCGACGTGAAGGCCACCTTTACGGCCGACGAGCT
Organism: uncultured Lachnospiraceae bacterium; assembly: GCA_964445865.1. Taxonomy (GTDB): domain Bacteria; phylum Bacillota; class Clostridia; order Oscillospirales; family CAG-272; genus HGM12713. The sequence continues at coordinate 392 of CAYULZ010000122.1, forward strand.
GAAGGACGGCAAGGTATTCCGTCGCGGCAAGAAGAACTTCCGCAAGGTGATTGTGAAATAAATGATCTTCAAGGGGCTTTTTGAAAAAAGCCCCTTGTGTGTATTTTATGGGAACTTTTTGAAAAAAGTTCCCATTCCCTTTTTTCGAGAAACTTTTCGAGAAAAGTTTCTCGAGCTCTTCAAAAGCTTCCTGAAACTTATTTTAGGGGCGTGCGCTTCGATATTTTTCTACGGATACTTTTGTTCCCCGCAACCGGGCCCCAACTCCCAGTTGCGGGGCATTTTGTTTTTTACGTAGAATCGCAAGCCGAGCGGTTTTCTCTAACCCTCGTAGGGGTCGACGTCCTCGGCGACCCGAAAAAGCCAAACGGTTATTTCCAACCTCGGTAGGGGAGGGCCTTGGTCCTCCCGCAAAACAAACCGCATACACCCCGCCAAACGGCGAGGAAAAAGCCTCTCGTCTCGGGTCGTCGAGGGCGCCGACCCCTACCGAGGTTTTGTCATATCATTTTGTTGCAACCTCGTAGGAGCGACCATATTGTCTTGTCGTTTTCCAAAGCAACTATAACAAAAATCCAAAAATCTCTTTACAAATATGCCAAACCGTGCTATAATAATCTTGCCAAACAAACTTAATATCGGTATGCATCCATAGTGGAATAACTATGTCTTTTTTGCGTACACTTAGTTTGAATTTGATAAAATGCAAATTCCGCAGAACTAAGTGTGTCTAAATGCATATCCGTTCTATAAGTTTGTTTGGCGACAACTGGAGTTTGCGTTTTTGTGCGCTGGCTTCGGTTGGCGCACTTTTTATGTTTGGAGAATGACTTGCTATGAAAATTGCCGTTGTCGGTTCAAGAAGCATCACCGAGCTTGATCTTGCCCCTTATCTTTCGGATTGCGACGAGATCGTTTCGGGTGGGGCAAGGGGCGTCGATGCCTGCGCGGCGGAATATGCGCGAGCAAACGAAATCAAACTGACCGAATTTCTCCCCGAATACGAGCGTTATGGGCGAGCTGCTCCCATCATTCGAAACAGACAAATCGTCGACTATGCCGACAAGATCATTGCTTTTTGGGACGGAAGTTCAAAAGGCACGTTATCCGTTATTCAATATGCCAAGAAAGCAGGAAAGGCATGCGAGGTCATTCTAAAAGCCTTCCCCGACAGAGAAAACCAAAAATAGAGGACGGCTTGGGGCATCTACCATAAAGCAGCTTTTCATCCCCCTGCGAGATCCTTCGCGTCGCCGCCCCGTTGTCATCCTTGAGCGTCGCTGACCTACGGTCAGCAGCGAAGGATCTCGGGGCGGCTTGCTCGAGGATGACACGCAGGGGGATATCACCTTTCGAAAAATCAAAAGAAGTACGAGCATTTTTGTTCGTACTCCTTTTGTTGTAGGGGGCTTGCTCCCGCCGCCACAAGGCGTTTTTTTCGCCGTTCGGCGGTATTTTGACGGACAGTCGAGGACGCCTATCCCTACCAAGCTTGAGAGAGCCGCTCGGCATGTAGTTCTATGAGATGGTTTTGATTTTTATTGACTGCTCAACATTTTTTGTATTTTCCCTTGACATTTTTCGACTTTTTTCGTATAATGGAATTATCAAATAAACAAAGTAGGTTCTATATGAGTCAAGTCATTATCAAGGAAGTAAAAACGCGTCGCGAAAGTCGAAAATTTGTTGATTTCCCCAATCATTTATACAAGGGCAATCCCTATTACGTCCCCGCCTTTTACGGTGATGACCTCGACGATTGGAATGAAAAAAAGAACCCCGCCTTCTCCTACTGCGAGGCCAAACGCTTCCTTGCTTACCGCGACGGCAAGCTCGTCGGACGCATCGGTGCGATCCTCAGCCACAAGGCCAACGAGACCTGGGGCACGTCGCGCATGCGCTTCTCGCAGGTCGATTTCATTGACGATCTCGACGTCTCCCACGCTCTGTTTGATGCGGTGGAGGCTTGGGCTCGCGAAAAGGACTGTACGCAGGTGCACGGCCCCTTGGGCTTCTGCGATATGGATCGCGAGGGTATGCTCGTCGAGGGCTACGACCGTCTTGGCATGTTTATCACCTACTACAATCACCCCTATTATATCAAGCATCTCGAAGCACTCGGCTACCGCAAGGACACCGACTGGGTCGAGTATCGCTTGCAAACGCCCGAGCCCGGCACGCCGATCGCCGAACTGATCGTCAAGATGTCCAACCGTCTCGTCCGTCAGGGCAAGTATCACTACGCCGATCTCAAAAAGCGTTCGGATTACAAGCCTTACGTGGAAAAGGTATTCCGTCTGGTCAACGAGGCCTATGCGCCGCTGTACGGTGTGGTGGCACTCAACGAGGAGCAGATCAAGAAGTACGCGGCGAAATTCATTCCGCTCGTCAATCCCGACTATGCGTGCTTTATCCTCGATGCCGAGGAAAATCTCGTGGCCTTTGGTGTCAGCGCGCCGTCGCTCGCACACGCGATGCAAAAATGCCGCGGCCGTCTCTTCCCCTTCGGTTTCATTCCCGTTTTGCACGATCTTCGCAAAAACGACACGCTCGATCTGTTCCTAATCGCCGTGAAGCCCGAGCTGCAGGGCGGCTCGCTGATCGCGATGATCTTCTCGCATTTTCTCAAGAGCGCGCACAAAAACGGCATCGTATACGCCGAAACGGGGCCGCAGCTCGAGACCAACACCAAAATTCAGGCACAGTAGAAGTTCTTTGACAAGGAGCAGCACAAGCGTCGCCGCTGCTTTATCAAGGATCTGGACAAGTAACAACAAAAAAACGGCGGAGAAATTCTCCGCCGTTTTTCTCTTTAATTTAATTTTTACTTTTGCAAACGCTGAAGCTCGGCAAGGAAGGTATCAATATCCTTGAATTCGCGATAAACCGACGCGAAGCGCACGTAGGCAACCTCGTCGTGAGCCTTCAGCTTATCCATGACCATCTCGCCGATCTCTGTGGTGGAGATCTCAGTCGTGAGCGAATTTTGCAGCTCGTTTTCGATCTCGTTGACGATCTCCTCGGCGTTTACGGGACGCTTTTGGCAAGCCTTGAGCAGACCGGAAAGCAGCTTCGTGCGGTCAAACAACTCCTTGCTACCGTCCTTTTTGAGCACGATGATCTGCACCGTCTCAAGAATCTCAAAGGTCGTAAACCTCTTTTGGCACGCCTGACACTCTCGGCGTCTGCGAATGCTGTTTCCCTCCTCGACGGGACGGGAATCGATGACCTTACTATCGGCACAACCGCAAGCGGGACATTTCATAAATTCTTCAGCCTTTCCTGTTCATGAGACCACCGATTGTGGACACATGGAGATTTCTTGGAATCATTATACCATATCTTGTGCCAAAAGTAAAGAGTTTTCAAAAAATTTCCAAGAGATGTTCGTGACAAAAATCCTCAGCGACCTCGCCGAGCTGAAGGGAGGAAAGCTCTCCCTGTACGAGCTTTTCAAAGAAGACTCGGCACGCCTCACCGTTGCTGTTCAGCACAACGAGATCGCTTCCTGCACGATCCTCGACTGAAACGGCATACTTAAGGAGAGCATCTCCCTCGATACGCAAAAGGCGATATTGCCCTTGGGTTGTGGAGCGCTCCTCCAGAACGGTTAACTGATACGGGATAACACTATGTTTCATAATCTGTCCTTTCTCGGCGCAAAGCCGTATACCCATTATACCGCATGCCAAACGTGTGTGTCGATGAAGAAAAATTCATGAAATACAGAAGATTTTTGAGAAAATCTGACATCTTTTTCGCTTTTTTGCATATTTTTAACCTCGCGTCGAGGAAATTGTTCTGATTTTGAATAATTATTCAATTCGAATCAAAATTATTCATTGTTTTCCCGTTTTTTCTTCTTTTGGAAATCTTCTTTATTTCTTTAAAATTCCCCTTTCCATATCTTGTTACTTGCTTTTTTCTACGAGAAGCCTTATAATATAAGGGGTGATAAAAAAGCCATTATTTTTCGTTTTTTCTTTTTCGATTTTGAGACGCCCCATACAGAGCATGCACAAAAAGAGGTGATTTTTTGAATATTTTTCCATTTTTCAAGCAGCCAAGCCGTCCGGGCTCTTCCCTGCGCCCGCTTTCGCGTCCGAGCCTTTTATGGCTTTTTTACGGCCTTTATGCAGTACTTTGTCAACTTGCGGGCATTCTGTTACATACGCGAATACAAGCCGAGAGCGTTTCGGACGCCCTGCTCGCGCTACGCTTTGCACCGATGCTTGAGCATGCGTTAATGAGTCTTGTAATCCTTGCCATTGGCGTATATCTCATGGAGCGCACGGTGATGGAACGTAAAGAATAAAAAAAGACCCGTCCTCGTGCGAGCCGTGTCGCCGTTGAGCGGATCTTTTTTGTAACTCTGTCTGTAAGCCGGGTTCTGTCTTAAACGGCCATCTATCTTCGCTCGGCGTCACCGTCGAGCTTCGGGTTGCCCCGTGCCACCTGCGGATCTGTGTCGGGCCGACATCCGACTACGGTGTTGCTTCGGATAGGGTTTACAGCAAACCTATGTTACCATAGGAGTGGGTGAGCTCTTACCTCGCCTTTCCATCCTTACCCTT
>CAYULZ010000123.1:0-4823 GCA_964445865.1 uncultured Lachnospiraceae bacterium
TCCTTCGCTGCTGACCGTAGGTCAGCGACGCTCAAGGATGACAACGGGGCGGCGATGCGAAGGATCTCGCAAGAACAATCTGCTCTATGGCAGACATTCCTTCGGTTGCTCTTTTTATCTTGCTTATCGGTTCATATAGATATCGTCGTCCTCGAACATCTCGTTGAGAGTGCGGGGACTTTTTGTTTCCTTAAGTCTTTTCATGTTTGGATCAAATTCGGGGAAACAAAGCAAATAGTAGTCGCACTCGTCGCAACAACATTCAAAGCCTTGCTCGCCGTTGCCAAGACAAACAGTAGGCTATCCGGGCGTGATTTCTACACCGGTAATATCTATTATCTTACTTGGAATATCATAGCTCATATATACCCTCTATCAGCATATAAAAAAGTGCGCCCCAAAAGGAACGCACCGAAAAAATGCTTCCCCTTAGTTTGTTGTCACACAAATGCTCTCCCAACGAAGGTATGAGGAAAAGGAGAAAACACTTTTTACCAAAAGTATTTTCCCTTCGTTGGTTAGAACATATGCAATTTGTGTGACAAGTATATTTTATCATGTTTTGGGCGATTTGTCAATAAAGCTTGAAAATTTGAAAAATATTATTGCTTTGGTATCTTTCATTCAGTCAGTCGTTGCCAAGAAAAGAGGACAGAGAACGTAAAAATTCTCTGTCCTTTTTTTGACTTATCGATTCATATAGATATCGTCGCCCTCGAACATCTCGTTGATCTCCTTGAGCTGCTCGCGCACGAGGAGGTCGCCGCCCTCGTGGCCGACCTTGCCGCTCGTGATGTAGGCGGAATAGTGACCGCCCTTTTCGGCCTTCGCGGTGGGCAGATAGCCGCCTCTGCCACAGCAGAGCTGAACAATGAAGGTCTGCGCTGCATAGCTTCTCGCCTTGATATAGTTGCCGTAGTCAAGGAAAAGCTCGAAGGGGTTGGTGGCAAAGGCCATGTCGCCGAAGCGAATGATGTGCGACTCGATCGGATAGATCTCCGTGAACTGCTGCTCGCGGTAGCGCGCGATCAGACCCGCGTGCACGTAGCACTTCGCGTTGTCTTCAAAGGTAAAGACGCCGCGATCGACCGTTTTGTCCACGTAGTACTCGATCTCGCGCACGGCGTGATTGTACTCGGCCTTGGTCGCCTTGCGGAGGGGCAGATCGAGCTTGCGTACCTTGTGCTCAAGGCGCGCCTCGTCGTGATACTCGGTGATCTCCTCAAAGACCGAGAGGATCTCGTTGGAAATTCTCTTGCCGATGCGGTTGCAGCCCGAGATGTCGAAGGTCGAGGGATCGGCCTTGCGGCGGATCGGGTTGGGGCGCTTGACGTGCGGATCGTCGATGGGCGTTTCGGGCTCGACCCAGCGAATGAGGTCGCGGGGGCACTGGTCACCGCCCGCACCGCCGAGGCCGAGCAGGAAGATGTCCTTGCCCAGCTTTTCGCGGAGATTGGCCTTGGCGCGGCCCCAGTAGTCGGCCGAAATGAAGCTTCTCTGCTCCAGCACCTGCGAGGGGCAGGCGATATTCGCGACGATACCCGTCAGCTTCTTGTTTTTATCAAAGGTGAAGATCAGCTCAATGCCGTTGTCGTTGCCACCCTCCATCGCGACGAAATCCGCGACGTTGGTGTCGCCCCACATCTCGGCCGTTCCGTCGGCGTACGCGACGCGGCGGCACATACCGACGGCAGCGCGGCCGAACTCGTTGGCATAGAGCGCCTCGGCGCGATTTTTCCAAGCGGCGACGGCGGCCTTTGCGATCTGCGTGGCGACGAATACGGTTGCTTCGGCAGGGTCAAGCACCGAGTCGTCAGCCGTGACGAGCGGCTTGTACTCCATGTCGCCCTTCATGAATTCCTTAAGGATCTCCTTGGTGTTGGCGACGGGATTGAGGTTGTTGGTTGTGGGATCGGCCAACGTGTGCGAGGTGTGCGTGTGGGTGGCGGCGATCATGATCTTCATCGGATCGATGTCAGAGACCTCCTCGGCGAATTTTTCGCGGACGAGTGTCAGCAGATACTCGGGCAGAGAGGTCAGGTCGGCGCTGACGAGAATCATGGCGTCGCCGTCCGACTCGACGGCCATCGCGGTCGCGGTGATCTCGGACTCGACGTACTCGGAAATTCTTTCATAGAACTGGCCCGCAAGGCGGAGCTTCTTTTCGGGGACGAGGGTTTCCTCGGCCCAACCGATCAACAATTTGCTCATAATAGTCTCCCATGTGAGGAATTTTGATTTTACGAAATCATTATAGCAACAAAAAAGTAGCGTGTCAATAGGCTTGTGAGCGAAAAAATTTCGTAGGTTTCGGGGGGCACTGCACGATACGCCAAACGAAAAACGCCCTCACTGCGAGGAGTGAGGACGTTTTTAACTTACTTCTTCAGCGCACCGATCAGGCCGAGAACGCCGTCGATGGCAAGCAGAATACCAACGATCCAGATCATGGTAGGCAAAGCATTGCCGAAGGCGAGCAGGATACCGAGCACGATCGAAAGAACGGGGAAAACGATCTCAAGCGCGTTCTTTTTGCTCTTCTTAAGTACGTGGATCAGAGCAATGATACCCTTGATGGCGATCAGAATGCCAAAAACCAACAAAACAATGTCGATCAACTTCAAGCCGAGGATCAGAATTACGACACCGATAAAGAGACTGATCGCGCCGCCTGCCCAGTTCTTCTTGACCATATCGAGAATACCGGAGATGATAAAAAAGATGCTTGCGATCGTCATCGCCCAGCCCAGCATATCGGAGCCGAAGATGATCAGAAGTACGCCGATGATGATATAAAGCAAAGAAGAAAAAAGCTCGGAATTTGTTTTTTTAGCCATGGGAATAACTCCTTTCTTATTTTTTGTCATTATACCATAGGATCGGCAAAAATACAAGGATTTCGACAATTTTTTTCTTGGGCGGGGAAAGAAAAATTGCCAATCTGTCCGTTGCCCGTCCAACAAAATTTTGAATATGTATGAATTGATATTGAATTTTGGCAAAAACCATGCTATAATATACGCAGAAACGCTTTCGATGTAAGCGATGGGGCTTTGCCCTATGGTCCCTTCGCGCGCCTGCGCGATGGGCGGTTTGCCCGTGCTATCCTAATCATACAGAACAAAGCCGAACGTTGCGGCCTTGGGAGAGGTATTTATGGAAGAAAGGAAAATGTATTCCGCGTTTGTATCCTCGGTATACGAAAGCCTGAAAAAGGAAAGACTAACAGTCATTGACAGCCTTTGGCACAACAACATCGTTCCTTTTTGTATGGAATATTTTATCGTTCCGTCTTTGGGACGCTTTCGCTGGATCGAAGAAAAGATCGATGACTCCGATGTTTTCGTTCTTTTGATCGGAAGCAGCTACGGCTCGTGCGACGAGGACGGCGTGAGCTGGACCGAGCGTGAATACGAGTATGCGGCAAAAACGGGTAAGACCGTGCTGGCAATCATCTGTAAGGATTATTTCAAGCTGCTCGAAAAAAGCGAGGACGAGCTTTCCCCCGACGACCGAAAGCAGATTGCCTTTTGCAACCGCGTTTCCTTCGCCAAAAAGGAATCGGACGAAATGCCGTTGCCCATCATTATTTCGCAATTTTTCATTCCCGACAATCTGAAAAACTGCATTGGCTGGACCAGACAGCGGGGCATGAGCGAGGCACAGCTTGAAAAATGGCGCAGCAAAAACCGCGCGTACGATCTGGCTGGCGACTGGTATCACGTGCATTTGAGTGACGAGGACGAAAATTACGTCCGTATCGGCACGGTCAAGGTCGAGCAGATCTTTGACCCGGAGCATTTCAGAGAGCTGAAATTTACCGCCAGAAACTATAACGCCGAGCTTGTCAACGGTGAGCTTTGCGAGGAGGACTTTACCAAAACCAGCTGGGTGGGAAAATATACGTTGGACGACGACGATAACATTATCGGCATTTTTAACTCCAAACGAACGGCCAAATCGGTATTCAAGCAGGAGCATGAGACGAAGGGTGAAAAGCGTGGCATTCACGAGTTCAAGATCGACGCCTATCCCGACGAGCCGACGCTTGCCTTTAGCGGATATTTTTACGATCAAGCTCCCTCGCAGAAGATCGGTATGATTTGTCTATTCCGCGACAAGGAAAAGCGACAGCGGTACATAGAAAAGGAACGGCCGGAATTTTTCAAACGGCTTAGCAAATGTTAGTGCATGCAGGTAGGAGAAAGAGAATGAATTACGATGTTGTCATAGAATTGGTAAAGAAAGCAAGTCAGTTTGTTTTCGATCCGGAGCTTAAGGCCTCCGTGGCCATGAAGGGCGCGGCGGATTTCGTAACGGCGGTCGACCTGAAGATCAGCCGCTTTTTGAAGGAGGAGCTGGCCCTCCTGACGCCCGAGATCGGCTTTATGAGCGAGGAAGGGGACGACAATCCCAAGGCCGAGCGATGGATCCTTGATCCCATCGACGGAACGACCAACCTTGTGTATGACTATAACATGAGCTCGGTTTCCCTCGCGCATTTTGACGGGGAAAAGGTCGTGTTCGGTGTGATCTATAATCCGTATAACCACGATCTGTTCGTGGCGAAGCGCGGAGAGGGCGTGTATTATAACGGCGAGCGTCTGGGACAGGCGCCTGACCGAGATTTTAGCGATTGTCTGATCGAATTTGGTGCGGGCTCTACCAAGAAGCAGTATACCGAGCAATCCTTTGCGATCGCCAAGGAGATCTTTTTGGGTTGTCTCGATCTGCGCAGAATCTGCTCGTCGGCGCTGGTCATTGCCTACGTGGCGGCAGGGAAGATCAACGGATATTTCGAGCGCTCGATCAAGCCGTGGGAC
>CAYULZ010000124.1:0-4666 GCA_964445865.1 uncultured Lachnospiraceae bacterium
CAAAGGCTCCCTCCGGGAGGGAGCTCCCGACGGAGTCGGGTGAGGGAGAGCGCGTACCCAAACAGTTTTACGTACCTTTCGGGCGCGCGAGCTCCTTCCGTTATACGGGGGGATATTTATTTTTTAGTTTCGTATGCCCCAAAGATTCACAATTCGTTTCTCTTTTTTCTTTTTTGCGTATCGGAACGCTTTATAGGCACCGCTGTTTTCCCGCTCCTCGGCAAAGAAGATGATGACGTCGCTTTGATCGATCATGGCACAGTTCCGAAAATAAATGCTTTTGTACCAGCCGTCAAAGGAGGGGCAGAGGTAAATGACGTCCTCGTAATTTTCGCGGCGGAAATATCGGGATTTTTTACGCAGATCCCGCTCTTGGGGGACGCAATAGATTCGTTCGAGGGCGAGATCGGAGCGTTCTTCTTTGATTTTGCTGACGATCTGATAGCAAAGCTCGTCGAAGTCGCCAAAGCCGCCGAAATAAAAGGTGCGACAACCAAGATCTACCGCTTGCAGGATTTCGGCAGTTGTTGTCGCATATAATTCGTCGGTGACGGTAACGTCGCGGTGTCCAAAAAACGAACAAATTTTGCAATTTCCCATATCAAAAAAATGAGGTGCCACCCCTTGCGAGATGACACCGTAGAATACCTCTCGCATAGTTGTCACACTAATAGAAAAGCCCCTCGAAAGAGAAACTTCGCGATAACGTATATCTACCAAAAGATATAGTTTCTCGTTCGAGTTGACATAATGCGCCTATTTCGGGCTTTTCCTTATTCTATTAGTGTGACAATGTTATTATAGCATATTATTTTTGAATTTTCAAGAGAAATGGGAAAATTTATAAGAAAAAAGAATCTTTGGTTTCGAGAGGAGCATTCTTGTGATTGGACAAGCAGAACCGTTCGTCGGTTGCCTGCTTTTTATATCTTCTTTAACAAAAAATTATAAAAATCCTCTGCGTACAGAGATTTTGGATTTCTCTCGTGAAGCTCGATGATCAGGTCTCGCTGGCAGATCGGGCTCGCAATGGGGAGGAGCGTCAGATTCTTGTTTTGCAGCTTGCCCCACGAATATTCGGGCCAGAAGGCGATGCCCGCACCCATGCTGATGATGTTTTGTACGGCCGTGGGTGAATCCGATTCAAATAAGATTTTGGGATAAAAGCCGGCGATCGAACAGAATTTGTTGCATATCGCACCGAATAGGCGTGTGCTGGAAAGCATGATAAAGCTTTCATCCTTGACCGCACCAAGGTCGATCGACGGCGCTTTTGCATATTTCGAGTCCTTGGGAACGGCAAGATAGATCTTTTCCTTTTTGACACAACGCTGCAAATAATTTTTTGCACGGTCGGTATTCAGGCCATTCGTTGTGATTAAGATGTCACAGTTGTATTTCAAGTCGTTTTGCTCAAAATCAAAGATCACGTCGGGATTCTTTTTCTTGTAATCCATGATCGTATTGATGACAAAGGAGGAGGCCGCCAGAATGTTGAGCTTGACCGTTTTGGTGACCGATTGCTTCAATTCCTCCATTTCGACGGCGAGATGGTCGAACTCGGGCAATAGGGTATCGAGGCGCTGCTTGAGATTTTTGCCGAATTCGGTCAGAACGACCCTTCTTCCTTGACGTTGAAAGAGCGGCACTCCGAGCTCGCTTTCCAGCGAATGAATGGCTTGTGTCAGCGACGGCTGCGAAATATGCAGGATCTCCGCCGCGCGCGTAATATGCTCCAGCTGTGCCGTGGTATAAAAATATTTCAGCTTCTGTATGTCCATGATGCCTCCAATCGATAGCTTGTTCCTATTGATTTCATAAATATTATATATTTTACTTTTTGTTTTGTCAAGTGTATAATAAGAAAATGAAAGGAATAGGAGGAAATTGGTGATGCAGATTTTTGAAATGATCATGCTTATATGCTTTGGTATGTCTTGGCCGATCTCGGTTTATAAAAGTATACGCTCAAAATCCACAAAGGGAAAAAGTGCGGTGTTTATCATTGCGATCATTATCGGATATATTTCGGGTATCATTGGTAAGATCGTAAACCATCAATTGAGCTATGTCGTGGTGCTCTACTGTATAAATTTGATCGTGGTGTCCATCGACCTCGGATTGTACTTTTTTAACGCCAAGCACGAAAAAGAGAGGCAATATCAAAAAAACAACGACGGGAGACGTGTTATGAGAGAAAACGTACGTATGCAGGTCAACACAATGAGGGAGATCAACGAAATTACCATGAAGGGGGAGATCGTGGTATTTGGCTCTACCTATATGGCGGGCTTTCCGCTTTATGAGCTGGTCAATCAGTGTCGCTTTGAAAACGCTGTGTACAACCGAAGCATCGAGGGGCTGACGGTCAAGGAGGCTTTGGAGATCGTACGGGAGTGTGTGATCGAGATCCGTCCGAGTAAAATATTTCTGGCACTCGGCGAGGAGGACGAAAACGATCCGAACGTGATCGATGAATATACCGTTCTCGTTTCCGAGCTTCGTTCTCGTTTGCCGCAATGCCGTCTGTATCTGATCGGCTTGACAGGCACAGGCAGTTATGTGTCGCGCTTTAACAAAAGCATGAGGGCGCTTTGTGACGATAAAACGGTTACGTACATTGACTTCGTATCTAAGAAGGGATCCGACACGGCGCTGTATAAAGCGCGGTTTAAACAGCTAAGCTGTTTTTTTCGTGATCAATCGTTAACAATGAGCGATGCATTCGCGATGGCGGAGCTTTGATTTTTTTCTTTGTCAAGAGAAACGCGTGGCCTCGGGTCGTCGAGGGCGCCGACCCCTACCGAGGTTTGGAAAACCGTTCGGTTTGCGGTTCTACAAAAAACCAAACGCCCCACAACTGGGAGTTGGGGCCCGGTTGTGGGGAACGAGGTTTCCGTAGAAAAATATCGAGGCGCATGCCCCTAAATCCATTTTCAGGAAAGTTTTTGAGGGTGTGGGAACTTTTTTCAAAAAAGTTCCCGCGAAAAAGGGGCTTTTTTCAAAAAGCCCCTCAATATATTCAATACAAACAAACTCACTCCCGATACCGATATAGGTAAAACAGCTCGGTGCCGTTTTTGCATTGCCCCATGCAAACGAAGCCCATGGCTTCGTAGAGGGTCTGCCCACGCAGATTGGCCACGTGGGTTGTCAAAAGCACGCCCCCCTTGCCGTTTGCCTTGGCTTCCTCCAGCGCGAACGCGACGAGCTCACGCCCGAGATGCTGGCCCTGCAGATCGTCGCACAGGGCGAGCCCCAGCTCGGGGATTGAGGTGTCCCACGAGAGGAAAAACACATAGCCCGCCATGCAACCCTCACACTCGGCGATCCAATAACGGCGTGCGGGATCGGGATTCTTGCAGTACTTGAGTACGCCCCGACGGTTGTAATCGCGGCGGTTGAAAAGGGCGCGCGACTCGCCGCCCATGGCGTCGAAAAACGCGCTGATTGCGGCTTCATCGGCCGCGGTGACCGCGCGGAGGGTTAGGCGCCCGTTGGTTTGGTTCATCATGGTTCTCCTTTCAAGCACACGAGGGAACCCCGCGGGGTTCCCTCGTGATCGTTGCGTGTCCTTACGAGAGCAGGGCACGGTCGGACGTGAATTGGCTTCCGCTGGCCTTGGAGAACTGCTCAAGCAGCATTTCCACGGTCAGGTTTTTCTTTTCTTCACCCGAAATGTCAAGTATGATCTTTCCGTTGTTGAGCATGATCAGACGGTTGCCATGGGCAATGGCGTCTCTCATGTTGTGCGTAACCATCAGCGTGGTCAGCTTGTGCTCGGATACGATCTGATCGGTCAGCTCGAGGATCTTGGCTGCGGTCTTGGGGTCAAGCGCCGCCGTGTGCTCGTCGAGAAGCAGAAGCTTCGGGTTATTGAGCGAGGCCATGATCAGCGTGACTGCCTGGCGCTGTCCACCCGAAAGCAGACCGACCTTGGAGGTCAGACGGGTTTCAAGTCCAAGTCCGAGGGTAGCTAAGCGGGCTACGTACTCCTCTTTTTCCTGCTTGGAAATACCCCAGCCCAGGCCGCGGCTCTTTCCGCGACGCTTCGCGAGCGCGAGATTCTCCTGAATTTCCATATCGGCGGCCGTTCCCATCATGGGATCCTGGAATACACGCCCCAAGAACTTGGCGCGCTTGTGCTCGGGCATCGAGGTGATGTCGGTGCCGTCGATGAGAATGTGTCCCGCATCGGGCTTCCACGTGCCGGCAATTGCGTTGAGCATGGTCGACTTGCCCGCACCGTTGCCGCCGATGACGGTGACGAAGTCGCCGTCGTTGAGGGTCAGATTGAGACCGTCAAGTGCAAGCTTGGCATTGATCGTGCCGGGGTTAAAGGTTTTTGAAAGGTTTTTAATTTCCAGCATCTCTTATTTCTCCTTTCTCTTGCCCGAAAAATATTGCTTTTTCCAGTAGGGGAAAGCAAGAAATACCGCAACCACGAGTGCCGACAGCATCTTGAGCAGGTCGGGATCGAGTCCGAGGAAGATAACGGTCTGGTAAACGAACCAATATACCACGCCGCCCAGCGCCACGCCCAAGAGGCGAACGGCAAAATTGCGGGCGAAGCGCGAGGTGATCGCCTCGCCGATGACCACGGCCGCAAGACCGATGACGATCGCACCGCGTCCCATGTTGATGTCGGAGAAGCCCTGATACTGAA